>JAXMIV010000565.1:0-5258 GCA_034377045.1 Prosthecobacter sp.
AGGGCTGCTCCTTTAGCCGCGATTCCGTGCCGTCGACACAGTTGATCAGCGTCACATGGCCATCCACCTCGCCGGTGGCCATGAATTCCTGAATGGTGGAGATGTTGGTGGGCCCGTAGAGAAACTGATCCGGCATCTGGATCAGCCAGTCCATCTGCAAATCCTGGATCATCGGCGCGCGCCGCCAGGTTTGGCGGTCATCGTCGGAGAGCTTGTCCATCGGCGAGATCTTCGCATCCGCCGCCCATCCGAGCAGGGTCTCATGGGAGATGGGTCCGTATTCCTGCTTGTCAGCCGCTTTGATCAGATACCAGGTATGCTGTGCCATGGGGAAAGTTTAGCGGCAAGCGGGGCGGGGTGGGAAGCGGAAAGTTTGGCGCATTTCCGGTCCCTCAAATGATGTGCCGCGCCAGGGTGATCTCCAGGTTGCGTTCGACAATCTCACCCATGGACTTGCAGGAGTCGAAGGCGGTGGAGTGATGGTATTCACCCAGTTCATGGGCCAGTTGCCGCACTTTGTCCGGTGGTTCGCAGGGATTGCCCTTCATGCATTCGAGCAGGGCGCTGATGCGCTGGTGCTCGGAAATGTAGCGGCGGGAGATGAGGCTGCGTTCCTCTTCCTGATACTGCTTCATGGTCGGCAGGTTCAGGCAGGTGGAGCAGAGCCAGACGACGGGATTGTTCTCCTTGAAGAATTGCGGCAAATACAGGCTGCGGCGGCCTTCGTAGCTCTGCTGGTCGAAGTCGATCGCCCGCACGCGGTACTGCACGTCCTCAAAGTCGGGGGTGATGTCGATGACGTAGTTGTAGCTGCGCATGTCCCCCAGCAGGCGGATGAAGCAGCGCTCGCTGAATTTGACGAACTCTTTGGCGATGCGGACCTTGTTCACGTCCGGGCGCTCCAGGTATTCACGGATAAACACGTCCCCCGGCACGCCGGCGATGTGCTCCTCCACCAGGGTGCCGCTGTGGGCCATGTAGTTGATGCGATTTGGCGACAGCAGGTGCTCGAGTTCCAGGCCGTAGACTCGCGAGGCATCGGCGATTTTGACGTAAAAGTGGTCGTAGTTGTCATTGTACTGATTGACCACCCGGACGCGGAAGGGCCGCGAATTGCCGAATTCGCAAAAGTCCACCCGTTCCACATAGAGGTGGGAAACCGCCTGCAAATCATCCGTGCGCAGGAGGGAGTAGATGCTGGTGAGCTTTGGATAGAGGACATTTTGCACCTCACGGGAGTACAGCACCGTCGCCCAGTAGGTGGGATTGCCCGACTTATCGGCCAGTGGGTAGCTCTCCGTGAAGTTCAGCAGCTCCTTGTACGTAGTGGGCAGGGAGTAACGGCGGCCAAACTGGTCAAGGTAGGTCTCCAGCGCCTCCGAGATGGGCAGGAAATCCTTGCGTTTGGTGATCTCAATCATCGGGGGCTGACGGCAAAATGCGTGCGGCGCAAGGTTCCGTCCAGCAGGCGCTTGAAAATTATCATTGTGCAAAAATCTCGCAGAGGCTTAGATTATCAACGTGTTCGTCCACCGCCGCCTCGTCAACTTTGCCGCTCTTTGCCTTTTGGGTGCCTCCGGGTACGCCGAAGACAGCCAGTTGCCGTTGCCGCAGGGCGGACCGGATCTGCCAGGTACGAACACGGGTCTCGCCGTCAGTGAGACACGTTTCCTGAAGCCGACCAAGTCGATCAAGCCACCGGTGCCGACCGCAGGTGGCGGCACGCTGGCCGCGATCGTGCCACAAGTCACGGCGCCCACGGCCGCGCGCCTGCGCCGCCTCATTTTGATGCCGGGAAACCTTTCCCCGGCGGACATGCGCGAGCAAATCCTCGCCAGCGGTCAAGGCCGCACGCCGGTCACGGTGGTTGGCATGAATGCGCCGGCGCCCGTTCTGAGCGATCTCGCCGCTTTCTTCGGCGGCGATGTCAATGCGGATACCCAAAAGAAGCTCCTGGACACCGTCCGGCAAGGCATGGGCACCACCTCCAAGGCGCCACGCCGGGTTGAAGTCGTCGGCTGGCTGCCCTCCGAGGGCGTGATGGCCGTCGCAGTGTATCCGGAAAGTTAAGGAGTCGGCACCGGAGCCCCTCTCCTCCGCAGCGTTGATGCAACCACCAGACAAACCTGCCCTCTTGCTCCCTTATGAAAGCTCTTATTTTTCGTCTTATTTTTGGGAGCCATGGAATCACTGAAGGCGAACACCCGAGTGGCGGGGGCAGGCCCATGCTGTTCCTGGGTTTGTTGGTCATCCTCTGCGTCGGAGGGGGTTATTATTACCTGGACGCCACGAATCATCTCGATGAGTTGAAGGGTCACTGGGAAAAATGGACCCATGCCACGCCCAAAGAGGAAGGGGCGACGGTTTCGAAATCCACGCTCGCGATGATTGAGCAAATGGGAGGCGAGTCCCGCGATCCCCAGGCCCGGGAGCGATTGGCGGGCGTGGGCAAACGCCTCGTTCAGGGCTCTCTGGCCCGGGAGACTCGGTTTCAGTTTGATTTTCATCTGCTGGCTGATCGGCGATCCGTGAACGCCTTTGCCCTGCCCGGTGGCCAGATCTTTATCACCGAAGGCCTGTACCGGCTGCTGGGAAGCGAAGACCAACTGGCGGGAGTTCTCGCGCATGAGATCGGTCACGTCGTCGGCAGCCATTCCGCCGCGGACAAGCCCTTGACGGGATCTGCTCAGGAGGTGGCGAACCTGCGCGAGATGAAGTACAGCAGCGATGACGAACTTGGGGCCGATCGCCTGGGTGTGCTATACTTGGCGGCGGCGGGTTATCAGCCGCAAGCGATGTTCGAGGTGATGGGCATTCTGACGCTTGCCGCCGCCGGCGACAGACCGCCCGAGTTTCTCAACAGCCACCCGCTGCCCGGAAGCCGCATCCAGGAACTGCGCAAGGTGATTGCGGAGTACCGGTTCGGCCGCCGGGTCGGGAATTGAGGGGTGCCTGAGGTGGAAGGGGAAACTTTCCTCAATGAAACTTTGGTTCCGGGACGTTGTTAGAGCCGATGACGCTGCCACGGGTTCTCCCCTGTTTTGAGCTTCCCTTGGCACAGCGTTTGCCGCATTCTCCCACTTTTATGAAACCAACCGCCCTGTCCCTCCTGTTCATCGCGTTGCCGGCCCTGATTTCTGCACAAACGGCCACCCCCGCCGCATCGCCGCCCGGACAGTCGGTGAAACTGACGGACGTCCAGGTGAACAACGTGCTGGCCAAGCTTAAGGAGCTGGAAAAGCAGATCGCCGAGATGCGCGGCACCAATCTCAGTTCCATCCTGCAAAAGCTGCGCGAAGGGATAGCCAGCGATCAGGCGGCCCTGAAACTTTACCTGGACTGCGATGCCCTGGTCAACAGCGCCCGCAAAGAGGAATCCAAGACGGAGGCCCGGATGCGCGAGGAGCAGATGAAGAAGAGCCTGGAGCGCAAGGGCGGCAATGGCGGTGACAAAAATGAAGACGGCGACTTCGCCATGGCCGTGCGCTTCCAGATTCAGTACCTCATCATGACTCTGGAGGCTCATGAGGCCAAGGAAGAGGAATTCGACAAGATGGTGCCCAAGCTCCAGGCGTACATCGCTGAAGTCATCGCCGCCGCGCCCAAGATCAAAGGCCGCGCTCTGCAGCAGATGAACCAAACGCTGGGTGGTGGCGGCGGCGGTGGCGGACGCAGGGGTGGTGGTGGTGGCGGCGGTGGTGGCAATCCCATCATTGAGGCCTTCCAACTGGACCGTTACCTGGCGGTGCCCAAATGGACAAACCGCCCGCTTGATTTCGCCGGTATGTACTCCCTGACCATCCTGCCCATCGCGGAAGAAAAGGACAAAAACCTCCTGCCCGGGCTCTGGGACGCCCGCATCAACGCGGAAGGCGTGTTCCGCAAGGAGTCCATGTTTGCACCTGAATTCGAGCTCTGGACCAAGAATGAACTGCCCGAGCTGCGCTGGGAACGCGCCAAGTACCTCACGGAGAAAGGTCCCGATCCCGTCAGCGCCATGGCGGAGATGCTCAAGCTTATCGCCGACAATCCCGGCCATGCCAATGCCCCGGCATGGTTGCAAGAATTGCGCGTGATGGTCAACTCGGCAGCTCCCGTTCCCGCGAGCGAGGGTCTGCCCAAACCAGCCGGAACCTGATCCGGCATGGTCGCGAGATTTCGTGCGCTGATCCGCAGCTTTCGCTTTGCCGGCGCCGGCATCGCCCACACGCTGCGTACCGAAAAGAACCTGCAAATCCACGCCTTGGCCACAGTGGCCGTGGTGGCTCTGGGGTTTCTCTGCGAAATCTCCGCCGCCGAATGGTGCGCCGTGCTCCTCGCCATCGGCCTGGTATGGGCGGTCGAACTGCTCAATAGCGCCATCGAAAGACTCGGGAACGCCATCACCCGCGACACCAACGAGCACATCCGCCACGCCAAAGATGCCGCGGCGGGCGCCGTTTTGCTGGCTGCGGTGGCGGCAGCGGCGGTAGGCGCCATTGTGTTTTTGCCAAAGCTTGCCGAATTTTTCCAAAAACCGTAATTCACGGCCGGACGCCAGCCCCCTTTTCCGAGGTAGTGGACAAGACTCGCGGGCCATGCTATCCCCTCCGTCCCATGTCAGCCATCCATCCCTTGATCGCCAGCGTTTTTGCGTTCGCTGCGTTGCCTTCGCTCGCCACCGCCCAGGTGGCAAAAGTTGATTTCAACACGCAGGTGAAGCCCATCCTCGAGGCCGCCTGCACGCATTGCCACGGCACGGAAAAGGACAAGGGAGACTTCCGGCTGCACACGAAGGAAGACGCCATGAAGGGCAACGACAACGGGCCCGGCCTGACCCCAGGCGATCTGAAAAAAAGCGCTATCTACGCCACCCTCATCTTGCCCCACGATGACGACATGGTCATGCCGCCGGAAAAGGAAGGCCAGCTCGACAAAGGGCAGATTGCCATCATCAAGGACTGGATCGAACAAGGCGCCAACTGGCCCGCAGGCGTCACCCTCGGCACGCAACCGCGCATTGATTTCGTCAAGCACATCCAACCGGTGCTGGAGCAGAATTGCGTTTCCTGCCACAACCCGGAAAAGAGCAAAGGCGACTGGAATCTAAGCACGAAGAAGCACGCCTTTGAAACCGGCGAAAACGCGCCCAACATTGTGCCCTTCAACCTAACTAAAAGCGCGATTTATCATTCGACTGCCTTGGCGGCGGATGACGACGATCTCATGCCTCCAAAAAAGAGCGGCGGACCTTTGAAGAAGGACGAGATCGCCATGCT
>JAXMIV010000566.1:0-2805 GCA_034377045.1 Prosthecobacter sp.
GTAGTGCCCCGAGCGCTCCTGCCGAAAGAAGATGGGGCCATTGGATGAAAGGCGGATGCCGAGCATGACGATGAGCCACACCGGCAAGGTCAGTACCAGAAGGATCGCGGCGCCGATACGGTCGGCGAGATCCTTGAACCATAGCGACCAGGAAATCTGCGGGGTGCTGTGGAAAACCAGCATCAGGCGGCCGCCGAGCATGTCAAAGGTTGGCCGGGCGATCGCGGTCTGAAAGAAGTCCGCCGCGATCCAGGCTTCCACGCCTTCGGTCTCGCAGGCCTGGACGGCCTCTTCGATTTTTCCAAAATGCACGTGCTGGGCGGCAAAGATCACCCGCGCGACGGAGTGCTGATGCATGGCCTTCACCAGATCGCTGACGGGTTGAGCCGTCAGGTCGATGCGCCCGACGACTTCGATGCCGGCGCGCTGCTCGGCGGGCATGTTTTCGATCAGGGTCTCCATGTCCGTTTCCTGACCGACAAGCAGGACATTCTCACGGGCCTTCCCCGAAACGAGGAGGTGCTGAATGCGCACCTTTTGCATGCCCTCCCGCAAGAGCAGGGCCGTGCCCGAGAGGCCGACGGCGAGGAGCACCACCGCACGGCTCGGCACTTCCCACTTCATGAAGACCACCAGGGTGCCGATAATCATGCCGACGATGACCAGCCCTTCGAGGAGTTGACGCACACTGCGAGCCGGGGTCTTGTGGTAGATGTTCGAATAAAAACCCCGTGCCTCCAGGATGATCGGGGTGAAGGGGACGATCACCGCCATGACCCAAAGAAGTTTCTCAAAGGGCGGAATCTCCACGACATCCGGCCAAAACTGGGGAACCACGGCCGAGCGCAGAAAATGCGCAAACCAGAGGCAGAAGGCGAGCAACGCGCTATCTAACAACTCAGTCAGCTGCAAATTGATTTCCTGTTTGCGCCCAAGCATAATTAAGGGACTCAAAAATTACAGTTTATTTTACTTATATTGAAATTATAGTCAGTCTAGCCAATGCCACAACTCCTTTCGACACGAAATGTGCTGATGTCGCCCCGCCCCCTGGCGGTGGGGGTGATTCCTGATCCGGCCACCTTGGCCCTCTGGGCGCAGATGGATGCGGCCCAACGGGAGCGCACCTGCGATGTCATCGAATTGCGCTTGGACACCCTGAAATTGCCTCCTTCAGAGCTGCGGCAGGCCCTTGCGGGCAATGCCATTCCGATCCTGCTGACCGCCCGGCACCCGGCCGAAGGCGGGCAGGGGACCGAGGACGCGGCAGGCCGCTTGGCGCTGATCGAGCCGCTGCTGGATTTGGCGGCCTTGGTGGACATCGAACTGCGCAGCGTGATGGAGATGCGGACCCTCATTCAGAAGACCCACGCGGTGGGCGCCCATGTGATCGGATCGTTCCATGACTTCCAAGCCACGCCCGGAGATGAAGTGTTGCGCGGGGCGATCAGCTTTGCCCAACCTGCGGGCCTTGATGCGGTGAAGATCGCCACTTTCATCAATACCCCGGCCGACCTGACGCGCCTGATCACCCTGACGGCGGAGACGCATCGGCTGCGTCTTTCCTGCATGGGCATGGGGCCGTGGGGCCGAGTTTCCCGATTGGTGCTTGCAAAATCCGGCAGTCTGTTGAACTACGGGTTCATTGGTGAGTCGAATGCTCCCGGCCAGTGGCCTGCCGCACGGTTGAAGGAACTCCTCTCCGAATTGTGACATGACTCATTTTTTGTTTCAAAACAAGTTAGGCAAGACGGCCGGATTGCTGGCGCTTCTGCTGGTTGCGGGATGCGGTGATCCGCAGCGGGAAGAAAAGCTGAAGTGGCGCGAGGAAGAGGTGAACGCCAAGGAGGCGGACATCGTCCGGCGGGAACTGGCCCTGGCCAAAGAGAAGCAGCAATTTGAAGGGCTGCGGCTGGATGTTCAATCCAAGGAGCAAAGCCTGACTCTGTTAAAGACCGAGCTGGCTGCGGAACTCGAGAAGACCCGCAGAGTTCGCAAGGAAGTCGAACTCCGGCACCTCCGCGGGCCGATTCCCCTGGTGACGGCGGACCGCGTCATTGTCGTGGACGCGGAGTCCGATGAAATCCTCTTTGAGAAGAATCCGGACAAGCGCGGCGCTATCGCGAGCACGACGAAGCTTTTGACCGCGCTGCTGATCGTCGAGACGGGTGACCTGGACAAGGTGGTCACTGTGGAGGCGGGGGATACGAACTGCGCACCCGTACGTATTGGCCTCAAACCCGGAGAGAAATACACCCGGCGGCAGTTGCTGACCGCCATGCTGGTCAAGAGTTCCAACGACATCGCCCAGGCGCTGGCGCGTGACAACGCCGGCTCTCTGCAAGCCTTCGCCGCGAAGATGAACGAGAGATGCCTGCAGCTTGGATTGCAAAATTCGCACTACGTGAACCCACATGGGTTGCCCTCCGTAAATGGCGATGAGCCTTTCAGCACCGCGCGCGACTTGGCTGTCATTGCCAAAGCCTGCGATGTCTTGCCGGACATCCGCAAGATCGTTTCTCTCCAGAGCTACCGGTTCGTGAAGGGCGACGGCAAGGTCATTGAATTGGCCAACACCAATCGCGTTCTCCGCTCCGCCGGCTACTGTGACGGCATGAAAACGGGCTATACGGCCGCGGCCGGCTACTGTCTTGTGGCCAGCGGTCAGCGCAACGGCCGCCGGCGCATCGTGGTTGTTCTGAATGACACGGACGCCGGTGTGTGGCGGGATGCGCAAGCGCTGCTGGATTGGGCGCTGAAGACCTAACCGCCGGCGGTGATCTGCACGATCTCGATCACGTCGCC
>JAXMIV010000567.1:0-4521 GCA_034377045.1 Prosthecobacter sp.
GTTGCCAAGGAAGGCGGTGTCGGCCCCGGCGCAGCCCAAGGCGCCGACACCGCCTTCCTTGAGTATCGCCGTAATTGAAGAGCTAGTTTGTGGGACCGACGAGGTGCACGCGGGCGACACCGGCCTGGGGCAGGCCTTCGAGGAGGCTGAAGCCCATGTCGGTGCCAGCGTTGGCCTTCAGCGTCTGCATGACCATGATGGCGTAATCCAGCACGCGCTCACCCAATTCCATGCCTTCCGGCCAGATGCCGGCAGGGGCGAACTGCAGCATGCCTTTGCCAAAGACCTTGCTGCCGGCTTCCACCGCCTCCCTGGCGGCGCTGGGATCTTCATCCGCCAGGCAGATGCCGGCCAGGATGAGGGCGGAAGCCATGGCCATCTTTTTGGCATCTGGCGGCTCGTCGCCCTCGTCTTTTTTGGCTGCCCCTTTGGCGGGGGCCTTGGCCTTGGGAGCGGCGGTGGAGCCGGCTGCCTTGCCTTTGGCGGAATCCGGCACCGCGTCTCCCTTGATCTTGGCGACAAGGGCGCCGATGCCCTTTTCTATCATGTAGGTGCGGGCGGCGATGGCCTGCTGCTCATTGAGCCCGTCCCTGAACCAATCGTAACCCATGGAAGCGGCGACCAGGAAGTCGGCAGTCACTTCCGGTTCATCGACATACCAGTTTTGAAAGTTCTTTTCATCGGTGATGGCGATGAGTTCGCGGACGCCGCGTTCTTTCCAACGGGGATCGCCATCGGCAAAGTGGAGGGTGCCGAGAGTGGCCATGCGGAAAAGGGCCTTCGAGCCAGGGGTGACGGTCGAACGCTGTTCTCCGAAGATGCGGACGAGCTCGGGGGCCTCCAAAACGGCCTCACCGGATTTTTTGATGTTTTCAAGGAGCTTGGCGGCGGTGGGATCGGCGGCCGGGAGGCCCTTGACGTAGGCCCAGCCGGCAGCGGCATGAATCATGCGCGGACGAACTTTCAGGACGGCGCGCAGGTAGTCCGCATTGGCGGGGACTTTGAACTTGTTCGCGGGGGTGACGACGACCTGCGGCCGGGGGGGCGCGGGCTTGGCGGGAGCGGCAGCAACAGGTGCGGCTGCGGGCGGAGCGGCGGCCGGCGGGGCGCCGGGGGCAGGGGGCGCACCGGGAGCGGGTGGAGTTCCGGGGGCCGGAGCCGGGGCGGGCGTTCCTGGGGCTGCCGCCTTGGCCTGCATGGCTTTCCATTGTTCCGCCGCGAAGGCTTTGTCGGCATCGCTGAGACTGGCGATGGGGATGGTGAAGGTCCGGCCGTCAGCCATTTTGATGGTGATGGTGCGGGCGACGATATCGACGCTGGTCATCTCGGCCTCGATGGTGGCGCCGGAAGCGTTGGTCCACTTGCGCATTTCCGCCACTGAGAGCGCGGGGAGGCCGATGCCCAGTACGAGGCCGAGCCAGAGGGTGAGACGGGGAAGAAATGTCATGAGGGTCGAAATGGGCTGGGGAAACGGCAGGCGAAGTGAATCGGCGCGCCTCGGGTTGGAACGCTCCACAACTTTGAGTATTAGCGAATATGGAGACAAGGGGAAAATGGCCGGGTGAGAAAAATGGGGGGCGGGGAGCGTGGGCGGTCGGCTGTGAGCTGTGAGCGGTGGCCGCCATGGGGATGTTTTTATTTTTGTCCCCGGCAGCGCGACTGCGGGGTATCTCGTTGAGGGTGTGCGATTTGCGCTGGGGATTTTGGGTCCCCAAAAAATTCCCAGGAGTCCCCAAGTCCCCATTTTTGCTTGGCGTGGAATTGTGAGGAACGGGCGATTTTTGGCAGAGGAATGGAGGTTTTTTGCCGGAGGAAATGCAATGACCACGAATCCGTCCTTCGCCCAGGGGGTTGCCTCTTCGCGCCTCCCGCGATTCGCCCTTCGGGCAACCTTCGGTTGGCGGTGTCGCTCCGCTCCGCTCGGAGGACAGGTGGTGCGGAATGCACGAATGGGGAGAGGCGGACGGGAGATTCGCACAACCACGGAATCCTCGAGGGAGGAATGTCGCAACTCCTGGGAATGGCAGTGCCGGCGCAACGGCTTTACGTGGCGCGGAAGCTGGGAGGTCTGAAATCACCTCCAACTGGGGGGAATAACCAGCGGGAATGCAAGGGATAAATGGCCGGCGCGGAAAGCGGATACTGAGGGGGGAATCCTTGAGCAGTTCGGGCCGAACTGCGCAACTTAGGGGGCGCTTAGGGCGCGCTCAGGGTGACGCTGCCGGATTCGGGATCGGGGTCGCTTTTGGCGTTGCTGAGGAAGTAGCCGAAGCCGCCTTTGTTGGCGCCTTTTTGGATGAGGATGCCTTTGAAGGCGGGTTTGGCGGTTGCGGGAGTGGGCCAGTTCGGCGTGAAGGTGCCGCTGAAGGCGCCGGTGGTGGGCGCGAGAGTGAGCGTGAAGCTGGTGTCAATGGGCGAGGGCTTGATGACGGTGTTGGCGACAATCTTGAAGTTGGCCTTGATAATGCCGGGATTGAGTTTGCCTGCACTGAAGAATAATTGGGCGTTGCCGGTAACGTCGAGACCAAGGGTGGCCTGCACTTTGGTGGCGGTGGCGTAGAGGGCGCCGAAGGCGTTGACACGAATACCGTTAGGCCAGCCGGGAGTGTAAAGGGGCGTCGTGGCGCCGACTGCGGCGGGACGGAACCAGAGGAGGTCGGTGGCGGTGACGTCGCTGTCGGTCTGAGTGTTGTCGAAGGCGACGGTGCCGGAGAAGGAGCCGCCTTTGATGGCGGTGGCGCCGGGAGTGGATAACCGGGCGAAGATCGGAGCGGTATCGCCGTTCAACAGGGCCGAACTAGCCGTCACCGCCACGCCATCGGCGAGCATGCCGGTTAAAGTGATAGCGCCTGCATTTGAGAGGTTAAGGGTGGCGAAGCCGTGGCCTTGAGGATAGGTAGCGATATCAACCGGGGGCGTCTGCTCCATGGGTGGAAAGCTGAGGGTATAGAAACCCTTGGCGGCGGAATTGAGCAGCTCAGTCGTCACCTTGTTGGCGGTACTGTAGATTGGGCGGGTGGCAGTGCCAGCGCTGGTATTGGTATCTTTGGTGAGATCTGCGGTGATGGCGCCGGTATTGAACGAGGAGGTGAGGATTCGGCCGCCAAAATTCAGAGAAGTCTGTTTCGTGGCGCCGACGGTAAAGAGGGCGGAACCATCGCCGAAAAAGACCGCAGCGATGGGTTGAGAGACCCCATCGATGAGCAATTTTCCAGTAAATGCGCCCGCAGTGGTGAGGGTGCCGGTGAGGAAACCTTCGGTGGCATTGCTTGAAGGGGTGCCACCGGTGGGATGGATGAGTCCGAGGAAGGTGTTGGTTTGGCCGGCGGGCGGGGTAAACGGAGTGGCAATGAATTCCGCGGTGATCGTGGCATCCGCCGCGGGCATCGCGAAAGTAACGAGGTTGCCCAAAACAGCGGCGTCCTCTGGCAGGCCTAACCAATCCTTGAACACAAAGCCGGTCTTCGGTGTGGCCGTGAGTTTGACGGTTGTGCCGGGCAGGATTTGGGAGGTTTTGGGATTGCTGCTGGCGGCAGTGGGTGTCAAGGCGGAGGCGGCTGTGGAGGGGGTCGCAACGAGCGCGACGGTGCCTGCGGCGGAATCGCCGCGAGTGATGGTGAGGAGGTAACGCCGCATGAAGGTGAAGGAGCGGGTGACGGAGGCGCTGTTGCCGCGGAGGTCGTAGGCGGTAACCACAAGTGTGTTCGATCCTGGACTAGGGCTGATGGGCAGCGAGTAGGGGACGGAAGTGGGGATGGTGGCGGGGCCGAGCGTGGCAGGCAAAGCATCTGCGCCGTTGAGGGCGACTTCGACGCGGTCGATGCCTTTGGCGTCTCCGGCGATGCCGGTCACGAGGTAGGGGGAGAGAGTGCTGATCTTGGCTCCATTCGTTGGAGCGGCAACGGTCAGGGTGGGCTTGGTGGTGTCATTGGCGAGGATCTCAATTGTTGTTTCTGTGATGTCGCCTAGTGATGCGCCGTTGGTTGGGGCGCTGATGGTGGCGATGAATCGTTTGTTAGGCTGAGTGCCAGACTTGGGGGCCAGCGTCACAAATACGTCCTGGCTCATTTCCCCCTCACCGAAGGACAGTATCGCCTTTGGACCCGCCAGATCGACATAGTCGCTTGGAGTCGTAGCCGCGGCGAAAGGCGGCGTCTTGTTCGCCGTGCCGTCTGCCGTGTTAATCGCCACTTCAAAAGGCACCGCGCCTCCCGTCCGCTCCACCGTCAGTCTCACCTGCACCGCGCCCTGGTTGACCGCGAACTTCGCGGCCGTGAACGCGACCAAACCTGGTGTTAGGCCGGTACCTTGAATGGTGAAGGTGTAAGGATTCTTGTCCTCATCACTACTGGCGACGGTGACAGTCGCGCTCTTCGTGCCGGCACTGGAAGGATTAAACTTCACCGCAAACGTGGAAGATTCGCCCGCCGCTATCGGCGAGTTTGGCTGGCTGGTGACACTGAAGTGCACCGCATCCACGCCACCGATCGCCACCTTGGGAGTGCCGGTAAGTTCCAATTC
>JAXMIV010000568.1:0-3534 GCA_034377045.1 Prosthecobacter sp.
CTTGCCAACGAGCCCGGTATCGCAGGCATCGGCGTCGACCCTCGTGACGGCGAAGTCCTCTTCGCCAACACGGCGTTGGGTACGATCAAACGACTCAAGAAGCAGTAGGCTGAACTTGGTTCATTTTGCCAACTGCTCCGCACACCCTTCGGCGGGATACGTCCAAATCTCGCTCAGCGTCGGATGGTAATGCGGAATGGTTAGAAACGTCTGGACGGTGCAGCGGTGATGCATCGCCACGACCACTTCGTGAATCAGCTCTGTCGCGTGTGGTCCCACGCAGCAACCACCGAGAATCTCTCCCGTCTCCCGATGCGCCAGCATCTTCACAAAACCTGCCGTTTCACCCATCACCATGCTTTTGCCGTGATCGTCAAAGGGATAACTCGCTGTGATGAATGGAATGCCCTGTTTAGTCAGATCCGCTTCGTGGGCGCCGACCACCGCTACTTGGGGATGTGAAAAGACTCCGAAGAGCAGCAGGCGGTGATCCATGTGCTCCACAAGCGGCTGCTGCAGAATCAGCCGGTGCGCATTGCGCGCCGCGATCTCTCCCTGCTGGATCGCCACGTGAACGACATCAAGGACGCTGCACACGTCCCCGGCGGCGAATATATGCTCCTGGTTGGTCTGCATCGTCGGCGCGACCGTGATCTTCTTGCCATCGAGGGTGGCGACATGCGCGGCATGCAGATTGAGCCCGTCAATGGCGGGAATACGGCCCAGGGCGACCAGAATCTCGTCCACCACGATCTTATGGTGGGCGCCACCCTGACTGAAGTCGATCTGCTTGCCTGTTTCAATGCGGCTGATTCGGTGCACGTGCGTGCCGCAGTACGATTCAATCCCGCGCTTGGCGTACGCGTTGCAAATGACGTCGCTGCACTCGCGGTCCAGACCTGTCAGCAACTGCTGATTCCGTTGAATGATCGTTACCTGCCGTCCCACACCTTCCAGATAGTGGGCCGCCTCCAGCGCAATGGCGCCGCCGCCAAGAATCGCAAAAGATGCCGGCAAGTCCTCCGCCTCCAAAAGTTCATCGCTGGTCCAAAATCCCGTCTCTTCCAGGCCCGGTATCGGCGGCACATTCGCGACTGAGCCTGTGGCGACGCACCAGGTCTTAGAAGTGACCGTGAAGGCAGCCGATCCGTCCCGCGGTGTCACTTCCACGGAATGTTTGTCCTTAAATGCCGCATGACCCCGGTGGAGCGCCCAGCGTCCATCCTCCAGTTGTTCCTGCCGATAGCTTGCAAACTCATGGACCAGCCGGCGCTTCCGGTCTCGAATCGCCCGGATGTCGGCGCCCATGGCCAGAGCCTGCAAGCCAAATTCGTCCGCCCGTCGAATCACAAGATTGCGGTCGGCGGATTCAATCAAGGTCTTGCTGGGCATGCACCCTCGCAAAATGCAAAGCCCGCTTAGCTCGTCGGCGCCGTCAATGATCGCGACTTTCAATCCTGCTGCTTGGGCGGTGCGGGCCGCAGCGTAACCGCCGCTGCCTCCACCTAGCACCACAAAATCAAAATCGCTCTCCGCCATGCCGCTGCATACGCGAAAAGTTGGCATGAGACAACTGCCTCCTCGCCGCGAACCTGGGCGCTATCCCTGGCTCGTGGATTGGGGCTTTTCGGCACGGCCGGTGCCGGTGAGGCCACGGGTTTCGGCAATCTGCCAGAATCACCAGAATGGTGGGCCGCTGCTCCGCTGCGTGGCCGGACATGGCGACGCGTTTTGCCGGAGTTTCGTCCGACTCTGCCTTCAAATTCGTGGCCCCGAAACCCCGCTTGGGAACGGTTCCGCACCCCCCTCGAAAATGGCGGGTCCAGGAGGCCCTGTTTTTCCTTCAAATTCAGGCCATTTTTAGGCACGAAAAACCTTGGCACCGCCCCCCCTGCTCGCTACCCTAGTTGACAACCCCATCGAGCACGTTTCCGGAGCGGTTTTTGGACGGACTCAGGCGATGGTTATACCCAACATCATCATGGCAGACGAGCAGATCGTTTCAGAGCAAGTTTTAGAACAGCCTTTTTCCACCGCGGTCGCGGTTGATCAGGCCTATGGCGCCGACCAAATCCAGAAGCTCGAAGGCCTCGAAGCCGTCCGCCTTCGCCCCGGCATGTACATCGGGGATCCGGATGAACGCGGTCTGCACCACTGCGTTTTCGAGGTCGTGGACAATTCCATTGACGAGCATCTCGCGGGTCACTGCAAAAACGTTTGGATCACCATTCACACCGATGGCTCCATCACCATTCAGGACGACGGACGCGGCATTCCTGTGGAGATGCACAAGACGGCCAAAATACCCACGGTGGAATTGGTCCTCACCAGCCTGCATGCAGGCGGCAAGTTTGGCGATGGCGCTTATGAATTCTCCGGTGGTCTGCACGGCGTCGGCGCGAAGTGTACCAATGCGCTCTCCGATTGGTTTAAGTGCGAGGTCTTCCGCGACGGCAAAATCTACGCCATCGGATTCGAGCGTGGCAAAACTACCGAGCCCCTCACCGTTCTCGGGGATCTCGATGATCCGACTGCCACCGGCACGAAGATCTCGTTCTTCCCGGATGCCACGATCTTTACGATCACGACCACCTTCGTCTTCGAACGCCTGCTTGTCCGCCTGCGCGAACTGGCCTTCCTGAATCCCGGCATCAAGATCACCCTCACGGATGAACGCAGCGATCCGGCGCGCCAGGACGTACTCATCTACAAGGACGGCGTGAAGCAGTTCGTGAGAGAGTTGGGCGCGGACAAAGACAAGGTACATCCCGACGCCATCGCCCTTGCCGGCCGCCGTGAAGTAGTCATTGATGACAAGAAAAAGTTTATCCTCGTGGACTGTGTCCTGCAGTGGAACAAGGGTCTCAACGAGCAAACGCTATGCTACGCCAATGCCATTCCCAACCCGGATGGCGGCACGCACTACAGCGGCTTGAAAGCGGCGCTTACCAAGGCCGTGAAGGCCTACATCAATGCCAACCCGAAGAGCTTCAAAGACAAGCTCCCGGAAATCGAGAGCGACGACTGCCGCGAAGGCCTCATCTGCGTGCTCAGCGTCAAGCTGCCCAACCCGCGTTTCAATTCCCAAACCAAGGTCAAGCTCGTCAACGGCGAGGTCGAAGGCGTGGTGAACTCCATCGTCTATGAGGGGCTCAATCGCTTCTTCGACGAGACACCCGATATCGCAGTCACCGTCATCAACAACATCATCATCGCCGCGAGGTCGCGCGAAGCTGCCCGCAAGGCGCGTGAAGCGATTCGCAAAGACGCCATGAGCAGCGGCGGCCTGCCCGGCAAGCTGGCCGACTGCTCTGAACGCGATCCCGCCAAGACTGAGCTGTTCATTGTCGAAGGTGACTCCGCCGGTGGCTCCGCCAAGATGGGCCGCAATCGCCACAATCAGGCGATCCTGCCTCTGCGTGGGAAGCTCATCAACACGGAAAAAGCCCGGCTGGAGAAAGTGCTGCAAAACAAGGAAGTGCAGACCATGATCACCGCCATCGGCACCGGCATCGGGGGCGACAGCGAGGTGGA
>JAXMIV010000569.1:0-4663 GCA_034377045.1 Prosthecobacter sp.
AATCCGTGAGCAACACCGCCTGCAGATGATCGCGCAGCGCGGCTTCAATGGCGGAGATGAATTGCGGCTCCACTTCAATGGACGAGGCAAGGATGCCGCGTACTCCGGTGGCAAAGACCTCGGGATTGTCGAGACCCTTCAGCACTTGCTGGGTACCTTCAGCGAGGCCTTCACCCTTTTGCAGGAGTTGCTCCAGAACTTCAACCCGCGAACGGCGCTGGGTCACGGCGCGCTGAAGTTCATTCAACTCATCGTTGGTGGCATCGCGATGACGGCGCTTCTCGATGATGTCGCGGGCGCACGATTTGGTCTTTTCCTCGAGCTCGTTGCGCGTTTCTTCCAGTTCGTGGATCTGACGCTGAAGCTCGTCGAACTCCACCTGGCTGCTCTCGCGGGCATGCGCGGCGGTCTGCCGGTCATGAGCCAGCGTCTCATGACGCTGGCGGTCGCTGGCGATCTGATTGGTTAGGCTGTTGGCGCGGGCGTCGGCGGCCGCGATCTGGCCTTCGAATTGGCGGATGGATTCGCGCGCCACGCGGCGGTCATAATCGAGGCGGCTGCGATCCGGCAGGATGGCATTGTGCTGGCCCAGATGCTCATTCAGCGCCTGCTGGCGGGTTTCGAGAGTGTCGCGAATTGCCAATACCTGCTCATCGGCGCTGGCCATTTCGCGGCGTTGCTGATCGAGAAGCTGCTGGCCGGCCTCGATCTGCTCTTCGTTCTGGCGGATCCGGCCTTCCAATTCCTCGGAACGTTCCTGGTTAAACCCGAGACGGCCTTCCGCGCTCTGCACCTGCGAGCGCAGCTCCTGGCTCTGCTGGCGCAGTTGGTTAATCTGCGATTCGATCGTGTGGTACGCTTCGCGCGTCTCATGCGCCTCCGCCTCCGCGGCGTGCAGGCGGTTTTGCAGTTCGTCCAATTGCGCCGTCATCATGCGCACGTGGTTTTCCGATTCTGCCTTCTCAGCGCTGAATTCGGTGTAGTGCTTGTGGGCGAGATGCGTGTCCAGCATGCGCACGTCATCGAGCAGGGTCTGATAGCGCCGTGCCTTGGCCGCCTGCCGTTGCAGCGTGCCCATCTGCCGTTTCACTTCCGCGATGATGTCCGCCACACGCAAAAGGTTCGCTTCGGTGTATTCGAGTTTCCGCAAGGCCTCCTTCTTCTGGCCTTTGAACCGGGTGATGCCTGCCGCCTCTTCGAACACCATGCGCCGGTCTTCGGGCTTGGAACTGAGCAGCATGTCAATCTGGCCCTGCGCCATGATCGAGTAGGCCGCGCGGCCAATGCCGGTGTTGGCAAACAGGTCATTGATGTCCTTCAGGCGGCAGACGGTGCCGTTCATCCGGTACTCGCTGCGGCCGTCGCGGAAGACCCGCCGGCACACGGCCACTTCGTTGTAGTCGGTCCCGAGCGCCTGCTCGCAGTCCGCCATCGTCAGCACGACTTCCGCCAGGCCCACCGGCTTGCGCTTGTCCGTGCCGTTAAAGATGACGTCCGCCATTTCCTCGCCACGCAGGGCCTTGGCCGAGGTCTCGCCCAACACCCAGCGGATCGCATCCACCACGTTGGACTTGCCGCAGCCGTTCGGACCCACGATGCCGGTAACACCCTTGTGGAATTCGAAGTGGGTCTTGTCCGCGAAGGACTTGAAGCCGTGAAGGGTAAGACTTTTGAGATACATGCGCGTTTAACTCGGTTCCTGACCATTAAACCCGATTCCCTGCTCTCGCAGCAAGATCGGAGGTGCAATTCTACCACATCTTGTGGTTGGTTGGCAAACTTAAAACAAGATGTAGTGTTTTTAGGGGTCGGCGGACTGTGAATAAGGGGTGGTACTGTGAATAAGAGCGATTTACGTCTGCGGCCGCCATCCGGCTGGCATTCAAATTCACCCCGAGTACGCTGACGCCCATGTGGAAACGACGCTGGCTTCGGTGGAGTAGCTGGGCCACAGCCCTGCTGCTGGTGGCGGGGTTGGGCCTGTCTTGGCGGGCGGCTTCGGAGCTGAGTTCCCCGACGCGGCGGCCTATTCAGGACTATCACCGGGAATTCCTCGGCAATGCCGCCAGCCACGGGGTACGCCTGCAAGCCTGGACGCTGAAGGATGGGACTCCGTGCCTGATGGCCGAGCCCGGCGCCGCGCTGTCCCTGGGACCACGAGGAGTGCGGATTCGGGACCAGTTGGCGGCCAAGGGGCTGAAGCTGCCCCCGGTTGGTGAGATCATCGGCACGCTGGTACTGCTGCATGGCCGGAACGGGCGCAAAGAGGACTACCTGCTGATTGCCGAACGACTGTGCGCGGCGGGCTTCCGCTGCCTCATTCCCGATCTTCCTGGTCACGGCGACCATCCGGAAGCGCTGACCCGTTACGGTGTCGCCGAGGCGGGCCTGCCGGGACAGGTACTGGCGGAGGCTGCCGCGAACTATGGCTTTGCGGCCCAGCCGGCGGGATTGTTGGGGATGTCGATGGGAGGTTCCGTGGCGCTGCATGGCGCGGCCAAGGAACCAGCCCCGTGGAAGGCGCTGGTGATCATCTCTAGCTTCGATGCCCTGCAGCCCGTGATCCTGCGGCAGGCCACTAATCGCAGTGGTCCCTGGTTGGGTGGTCTTTGGGCGGAAACCACCAGATGGGCCTACGAAAGCCGCACCGGACTGCCCTTGAGCCAGATTCAGCCGGCGGCGCTGGCGGGGAGCCTGCGCTTGCCCACTCTGATCGCGCATGGCACCGATGATCAGGTGATTGCGATCGAAGCCGGGCGCCGCCTTTATGACGCGCTGCCAGCCGGATTGGAAAAGCAGTGGGTGGAAATTCCCGGCGCGGACCATCACAATGTTTTGATCACCGATTTTCCAATCTACGCGACGATTGCCGAATGGATGCTGCGGCATCTGGCGCCAGGTGCTTGATAAGCTTGGCTCCAGCCGGCGTATCCTCCCCCCATGATTCGAAGCCTCCTCCTCGCCGCTCTCGCCCTTTCCGCCACTTGTGCCGGTGCCCAAACCATTCGCGCCGGCATCATCGGCCTCGATACCTCCCATGTTCTGGCTTTCAGCAAGACGCTGAACACCGACCCGCAGAAGCCCGAAGTCATGGGCGTACGCATGGTCGCCGCCTACCCACCAGGATCGAAAGACATTCCCTCCAGCACCGAGCGCGTGCCGGAGTACACCGAAAAGGTGAAGGCGATGGGCGTGGAGATCGTCGACAGCATCGACAAGTTGCTGGAGAAGGTGGACGTTGTCTTCCTGGAAACCAACGACGGCCGCCCGCACCTGGAGCAGTTGCGTCCCTGCCTGGCCGCTCACAAGCCGGTCTTCATCGACAAGCCGATCGCGGCCTCGCTGTCGGATGTCCTCAAGATTTTCGATGAAGTGAAGAAGGCGGGCGTGCCGGTCTTTTCCTCGTCTTCCCTGCGCTTTGGCAAGAACACCCAGGCGGTGCGCAACGGCAGCATTGGCAAGGTGAAGTCCGCGGAAACCTCCAGCCCCGCCAGCCTGGAGCCGCATCATCCCGATCTCTTCTGGTATGGCATCCACGGGGTTGAGTCTCTGTTCACCGTCATGGGTACGGGTTGCCAGTCGGTGAAGCGCGGCACGACGGCGGATGGCAAGATCACCGTCACCGGCACCTGGGAAGGCGGCCGCACCGGCACCTTTACGGAAGCGAAGAAGTATGAAGGCAAAGCGATCGGCGAAAAGGGTGAAGCGCCCGTCGGCGCCTACGACGGCTACGATCCCCTGCTCATCGCCGCCGTGCATATGTTCCGCACCGGCATGACGCCTGTGACGCCGGAGGAAACCATCGAGATCTACGCCTTCATGGAAGCCGCCGATGAAAGCAAGCGCCGCGGTGGCGCCGAAGTGACTTTGAAGGAAGTCTTGGAGAAGGCGAAGGCGGCGCAGTAAGGCCGCACCCCCACGGACATTTGAGGAGCCGCGACGGGAATGTCGCGGCTCTTTTGTTTGTCGTCGCTACTTGATCAGCGCTGCCGCCACGGCCTCGTTTCCGGAGGCTTCGGTGACTTTCATGGGTTCACACAGTTTTAGCAGCGCGGGGACGTCGCCGTACTTCACGGCGCCGGGGACGAAATTGATGTCCCAGGGCGAGGTCAGTTTGGCGAAGCTGAAACCTTGCAGATCGAGGGCGAGGCCTTGCGCCACTTCATGCAACATGGCGGCCGCGGCGGCGGCGACGGGGCCTGCGCCATCAGTGCCGGCAAGGAGGACCTGCTTGGCAGGCTTGTCGGGGTGAATGCGCATCATCACGGCCATCGTCATGGCATCATGGACGCGGCGGGACAGCAGCGTCGGGTTATAACCATAAGTATAACCACTGAACTCGCGAAAATCGCCGGGCTTGGCTTTCAGGTTGTCGCCGGCCTTGGGTGTTTCCGTGGCGCCTTGCAGATGGAGCGTTGGGCAGGCGATCGCGAGGCCGGCATCGAGCAGTTTCTGCGCGGCGGCGGTTGGCTTAGCGCCGTCGAGGACGCTGTCGGAGCCCTTCAGGCTGAGCCAGAGCACGGCATCGCCCTTCCAGTTTTTGGGATAGAGGAAGGAAGCGGGGACTTGCTCGGCGGCAGGTCCGTAGGTGGTGACGCCGTCCATAAGGATGTAGCCGTCCCGGTCTTCCTTCTTGCCCAGTTCGAAGGTCACATCGGCGGCG
>JAXMIV010000570.1:0-3014 GCA_034377045.1 Prosthecobacter sp.
CGGATGCCTCGCCGCCACCGCCTGCAACGATTGTTTGGCCGTATCATCGAGTGATGACAATCGCAGCGCGCGCAAAGCCTCATCACGCACAGGAGCTTGGTCGTGGCCGGCCAGCTTTACGAGCAACGTCTGATGTTCAGGCTTCGCAGAACTGGCGAGGCCAACGATGGCGTCGGCGCGCAGGTCAATGCCACGCGCCTCATCGGCGGCGACTTCCGCGAGCACCGCACGCGCCTCATCGCTACTGCGGGCGCCGAGCGTACGCACGACTTCGAGTGACAGCTCTGGATCACCTTGGGCCAGAAGTTCCCGCAGCAGGGCCACGGTGATCTTCGCATGAGTGGCCGGCGCCAGTCGTAGCGCATAGCCTTTGAGCCGGGCCGGGACGGCGGCGTTCGTCACCCGTTCCACCAGCACTTCCGCATCCGTCACCCCTGCCCCCGGCATTCCTCGCAAAGTGTTCCAGGTCGCCAGCGCCGCTTCAAACAAACGATAGTCGAGATCTGGCCGCGAGAGCATCTGTTCGACCTCGCCGCTGAAACGGGTCAGCACCGCATCCGCGATCCAGCGCAGGCATTCAAATCGCACCTCAGGATCAGAGTCCTTCAGCAAGCCGCGCACCCACTTTTCCTCATGCAAATCCACGCGCCGCAGTGCCACCAGTGCCCACACACGATCCTTTACAGGCATGGCGCGCACCGAGTCCGGCGTCCACTTGCCGCTTTGCCGGGCGAGCGCCGTCAAGGCGGCGTCGGAGAGATACGCGTCACTGCCGCGAGCGTGTTCGAAAAGCTCTGCACTGCTGAGCTGCGCTTTGCCTTCACGCAGATCCTTAGCCAGGCGCGCGGCATCGTTCATCGGGTCAGGCGTGGCCTTCAACCACTTCGCCTTCGTCTTGTCGATCTCCAGCTTCCACAATCGGCCGCGACCGTGAATCGGATACGAACTGAATACCCAATCGTTGAAATAAAACGCGCCGTCAGGTCCGGCTGTCATGCAGGTGGGCCGAAAGAAATCACTGCCGCGCAGCAGCGTCACCTGCTCGGAGGTATAGCCCGCGCCTTTGCGCGTCAGCGGAAAGTAATCGATGCAGTGATTGCTCCATGAAGGAATGACGAGACCGCCACCGAGTTCCGCGACGGCGCACGGGCCTTCGCCGGAAGGATGCACCATTCCCAAGGTCCCGCGTAGCTCGCCATTCCAGGCCACGAACGGATGCACCGGCGCGCTGCCATACACCCATTGGAAACCATAGTCCGCGCCTTCCACAACGTTCAGCAACCGGCACGGTGGTCGGCTGCCCGGATCGTTCTCCGCCGCGAAAATTTCACCATCCGCGCGCACCAGCAAACCAAAAGGATTCCAAAAACCGCGCGCAATCCGCCGCATCGTCGTGCCCTCGGCCGTGCAGCGAAACACCCCGCCTTCACCGCGTCCGCTGACCGTGGAGCCATCGCGCGCCGTGAGCGTCCAGTCCTTGCCAAAATTCTCACCCAACGAAAACACCAGCCCGCCATCCGGATGCCACGCCATGCCGCTGAGGCCGTTGTGTGGATAATCCGCCACCGTGTTCAGCGTGGCGAGATCCTCCTCCGTATCGCCAATGCCGTCGCCATTCGCATCCTTCACGCGCAAAATACGATCGCGCTCCGCGAGATACACCCAGCCATCAGGACCAATCTCCACATGCATCGTCGCATCGGTCTTATTGTAAAACACCCGGCGATTCTTCCCATGCTTGTCGAAGACCAGGATCTCATCGTGCGCGGGTCCCGCATAACCCTCCGGCCTGAAGTGCGTGTGACAGGACACCAGCCAAATCTGACCTTTCTCATCCACATCAATCCCCGTCGGCGTCACCAAATCAGGATGCTCGGCCAGCAGCGTCAATTTCACTCCGGGTTGCAAAAGCTGAATCTCCGGTGGCAAATTCGCCGGCACCTCAGGCGCCTTCGGCGGCGGTGCGCTGAAGGCTGTGAGTGATGGCAGGAGGCAAAGAACGAGGCGTTTCATAAAAGAGGACAGGTACACAAACAAGCTCACGGTTTCAGGGTCAATTCTGCCAGGTAGATCGCGGTGATCACCTTGCCGGACGCATCCAGTTCATGACTCGAATAGTACGAGACCAGCGCGCGATTGTTCGTCAGTTCCACAAACCCGGGATACGAATTATCACCGCCGCTCGGAAACTCCGCGAACTGCTGCAACCCATCACCCACGAGCCAGTACAGCGCCGTCTTCGGCCCGCCTTCTTTCGTGGTCTTGCGCCCGCCGACCATGATCCGCTCTCCCCACTTCACAACCAGCGGACCACCAATCGGGCGATCGAGTTCCTTGCGATTCCATTCGGTGTAGGGTGGTTTTGAACGCAGCAGTTGCGCATTCTTGCCGCCGCCGTGCCTGCCCACCGCGATCACTCCGCCATCCTTCTCAAACAGAAACGCCGTCTCATCTCCCGCGCTCTCTTGAAAATAGGCGCGCTGCTTCCAGACGAGCCCGTCGTCACTCTCCAGCATCAGCGATTGCACCTTGTCCCCTTCCCCATTCGCTGCGATGTCGAAACCCGGTTTGCGCCGGCCGCAAAGATACGCCTTGTCGCCGAACGTTGCCGCCCGCCAGATGTAATGACCGAACGTGCCCTCCAGCATCACCGGGCTCTTCCACGTCGTGCCGTCATCCGACCCCGCCGCAAAGCCCAGCATCTTGTTCATGTCGTAGTCCTTGGGTTCAATCTTCGCCGGCCCGCTGTACCACGTGCCCGTATAGACAAACAGCCGATCGCGAAACACCAGGAAATGCGGATCTCTGGTATCGCGATCCTTCACCGAGAACCGATGCACCTGCTCCCAGGTCGCCCCTTCATCCTTGCTGCGCAAAATGATCGTCGAAGCCGTCGGAAACACCATGTGGCCATCCGGACAACTGCGAAACGTCAGATACAACTGGCCGTGAAACCGGCACAGATCCGTGAAGGCGTTGTGCTCGCCATTGTGGAACACCCGCCGGATGTTGCT
>JAXMIV010000571.1:0-2630 GCA_034377045.1 Prosthecobacter sp.
AGCAACATCACACCCATGCCTACGCCGGAGCAACATGCGTTAGGCGGATACGAAACTTGGTTAGGCACGAACCGCCTTGAAATCCAGGCCTCCGTGAAGATCACGGAGACCCTTCTAATGATGCTGGCGGAAATGGCGAAATGAGCTGCCCGGCCCTTAGCGGCTGGGTCGAATGCCGAGGTTGCCCGTGCCGCTGCCGGCCGCGTTCAGGCCCGTACCGGCGGTGGGCGCGGGCGCAGGGGGGCGAATGCCGAGGTTGCCGGTGCCACTGCCGGCGGGAGTCAGGCCGGTGCTGCCATTTAGCGGCGGCATGATGTTCGTGCGGATGCCCAAGTTGCCGCTGGCACTGCCGC
This sequence comes from Prosthecobacter sp., assembly GCA_034377045.1. Taxonomy (GTDB): domain Bacteria; phylum Verrucomicrobiota; class Verrucomicrobiia; order Verrucomicrobiales; family Verrucomicrobiaceae; genus Prosthecobacter. The sequence goes on from JAXMIV010000571.1 coordinate 354, forward strand.
TCGTATTGAGGCCGGTTTCGACTCGCGGCCCCGGCGCGGTGACTCCCCGGATTCCGAGATTGCCTGAGCCACTGCCAAACGCATTCAATCCGGTGCCGGAACTCGGAACCGTTGGCACCACCACGGGCACAATAGGCGGTGGGGCGGGCGGCGATGGCTGTGGTTCAGGTTGCTCTGGCGGGATCTCGCTTAGCGGCTGGAAGGCCACCTCCTGCGCCTGCGGTCCTTCCACTGCGTAAGCGGCAGGCGCGGCGGTCACTGGCACATGGGCCACTGTCGCCGGAGGCGGCGCTGGCACTGCTGGCTGGTGGATCGGTTCGACCCTCATTGAGGCATCTGTCACGACGTTCGGCCGGCGATCTACCTCCGGTGCCCAGGTAGGCAGAAATTCCGGCAGGGCGAGCGCGAGAGCGATCACTGCTGCCGCAGCCGCAGCGCCCAAGATGATCGATCCCCAGAGCTTCGCGTTCATACTACTATTAACTTCGCGGCGGCGGAATCTTTCGCGCTTGAGGAAGCCCCCTGAAATTCCCATCGGGAAAGCCCGAACTGCAGATGAAGTCCCATCGTCCGCAGCGGCGGCAAAGAAAGGCTCGGCAAAATGGTGCGCGGTGCAGGGTTCGAACCTGCGACCCCTGCCGTGTGAAGGCAGTGCTCTACCGCTGAGCTAACCGCGCGATGGGAGAGGGTGGCTGATATAGAGGGGCCGGAGCGGTTTGCCAGCGGTTTTTTGGGAAAGCGGCAGCTACTTCGCCGTCGCGCGGCTCGGCGGCAGAGCGTCCGCATAGGCCGCGCCGGTGCGATGCAATTCGGCGATGGCTGCGGCGCGCAGCCGTTTCAATGTGTCCATTTGTTCGGGCTGGCTGGCGAGGTTGCTGAGTTCCTCGGGATCAGCTTGCAGGTCGTAGAGTTCCTCCGTCTCGCCCGGGGTCAGGTAGCGCACATACTTGTACCGGCCGTCATTGAGGGCGGCATACCAGGGAATGTCGTGATAAACCGCCTGCGCGGGATTCTGCCTAACCACTTGGGTGACAGCGCTGCCATAGTGAGCGCCGGTAAACTCATAATAGCACGGGTGCGGCCATTCCGCGCCTTCGGGATCCTTGAGCAAAGGCGTGAGGTCGCGGCCATGAATCTGCCACGGCAGTTCGATGCCCGCGAAGGCGCTGAAGGTGGCGACGAGGTCAGTGCTGTTCACGGGTTTGGCACAGACTTTGCCCTCAGGCAGGGTGCCGGGCATTGAGACGATCAGCGGTGAGCGGTAGTTGGCATCATAAGGCGCCAGTTTGGTGCGAAATCCGTGCTCGCCCATGGCGAATCCCTGGTCTGCGGTGAGCACGACCAGCGTGTTTTTCAGTTGGCCGGTCGCACGCAGCGTTTCGATGAGTTTGGCCACACCTTCATCAAGCGAGGTCACGCAGTCGTTCACTTGGTGGATGTAATCGGCGTAAGTTTGCGTCCTTTTCCCGGTGTCATCGCCGAACGCCTCACCGCTTTTGCCCGCGAGAGGTTGGCCGCCGGGGCCACGTTTCCAGCTTTGCGTGGCATCGAGGTAAGCGGGTTTGCCGGGCCGGGGTGGAAAAATATCGGCGGGCACCTTCACCGGATCGTCCTTGTGCAGCCCCTTGTGCCGTTGGGCTGGTGTCGTGGGGCCGTGAATGCCGCCGTAGCAAAGCCAGAGATACCAAGGCTTGGCGGCATCGCGGTGCTCACCCCGGATGTAGTCGCAGGCCCACTGCGTGTAGTTGTCCGTGGAGTAACCTGCGGTGAGTTTCTCTTCACCGTTGAAGGCCAGGATTTGGTCCTTGTAGTAGTTGCCTGCGTTTTCCGGATGCTTGGGCCGGTTCCAAACGATCTGGTAATCCCAATCGCGACCAAAACCCGTGTCCGTACCGGTGTGCCATTTGCCGATCTGGGCGGTCGCATAACCTTTTTGGCGGAAGACCGCCGGCCAGAAGGGCGTCTTTGCAGCGTCGTACTCGCTGCCGGGATACTTGCCTTCCATGCGCATCGATTCGATGCCATGCGGATGCCGGCCCGTGAGAAGGCTGGCGCGCGCCGGCATGCACCAGGCGCCGATGTAGGCGTGGGTGAAGCGGACGCCGCTGCGGGCCAGCGCGTCCATGGCCGGCGTCTTGACTCCGGGCAGCGCCTCCGGGTAGCAGGACACGGTCTTGTAAGACTGATCATCCGTGAGGATGAAAAGGATGTTCGGCTGCGCGGCTGACACGGCGCCGCCTAACCAAAAACACGCCAAAACGGCCAGCGGCAGCGCGG
>JAXMIV010000572.1:0-3751 GCA_034377045.1 Prosthecobacter sp.
GACAAGGCGCCGGTGCTCATTGTTTCGCATGGTGCCGGAGACCAAAAAGACGACTATCTCGAAATGGCCCAATACCTGGCTGAAAGGGGCATTTCCAGTCTTTTGGTGGATATGCACGGTCACGGGGCCAGCGGTGGTCAACGTTACCATGTCACGATGCGCGAATGGGTGGCGGATATCATTGCCGCGGTCGATTATCTCGAAACTCGCGGGGACGTGGACCCTGGCCGCATCGGAGCGCTTGGAATTTCATCCGGGGGTACAGCCGTCCTTGAGGCCGCCCTCATCGATCCACGGCTAAAAGTGCTGATCCCTCTGGACGCCACGGTCATGAATACCCTGCCGCTGGGCACATCACTGACGATGCGTGTCCTCTCGGCCGTTGGGTACGTTAAGCGGTTTTTCACGGGCGAAGACCTGCGTATTTCCGTCCTATCCATGCTGGATGATGTGTCCCTGGCCTCCGATCCCGAGATCAACGCCCGGCTGAAGGTCGATCCACGCAAGGTCAAGTCACTGAGCAGTCTGCCGCTGCCGGGGGCTGCTGAGGCCTTCTTTGTCAATACCATCCAGCGGGTTCCTCAAATCAAAGTGCCGACCCTCGTCGTTTGGGGGGAGGATGACGAACTCGATCCGATCACGACGGCGCACGCGCTCCATAAGGCGCTCACCTGCACGAAGGGCATTGAGATCATTCCGGGCAACGGCCACGCCGGCCACGTGGACCGCAATAGGCGCCTGCTTTTCGAAGTGGTCGCAAAGTGGCTTCTAAAACACCTCGCTTAGAGCGCATTCGAGTGTAAGGCTCTTACACTGATGTTCTCACCATGCGCTCCATCTTAGGCTCTGAAGCCAAGAACTTTGACCCTGCCTCCAAATGGGCGTTGCTCTCGCCCTTGATCCGTCAACATGGGCGTGAGGCCCTCTCGTACGCCACGCTCCAGCAGGGGATGGAGTATTTCGTTCATGAACTGGGCTACCTGGCCTTTACCACCGCCACCCATCCCGTCTTCGCCCCCAAGTCGAAACGCATCGTGCTTGCCGATCCGGTGTGTGCTGAGGCGGACCTCCCCGCGCTCCTGAAGGCCTTTCTCAAGGAGTATCCGTCGGCTGTCTTTCCGGTCGTTTCCGAACTCTGCGCGCGCACACTGCGGCCGATGGGCTTCAAGGCAAACTGCATCGGTTATGAACCGGAACTCCCCGTCCAAACTTACAATACCTTGGGCAATTGGAAGGAGTTCGACATGATCAAACGCGCACGCAACGAATCCAAGCGCGAAGGCGTCGAGATTCGCGAGGTGGCGATCGAATCCGTGCCCGTCGAGGAATTGAATGCTCTCTCCGCCAAGTGGATTGAAGGCAAAACGGTCAATGACCGCGAAATCTGGGTCTATGCTCGCCGGCCGGTTTATCAGCCCGAACCCGACGTTCGCAAGTTTGTGGCCTTCAATCGCGAAGGTGCTGCGGTGGGGTATGTCTTCTACGACCCCATGTATCGCGACGGCAAAATTTATGGTTATGCCGCCAACACGGTCCGGTGCGATGAAGCCCGTTACGGCCGGCTCGCCACCGCGATTCACATGGCCGCCATTGAGGCCTTTCGTCCCGACGGCGTCGAGGTGTTGAACCTCTGCCTCTGCCCCTTTTCCCGCATCGAAACCGGAATCTTCGCGGACAGTTTTATCACCCGCTGGTACTTCATACTCAGCGAACGATTCGGTGGCGAGATCTACAACTTCAAAGGCTTGTCTTTTCACAAGTCGAAGTATCGCGGCAGCGAAAAGGCCCTCTACTTTGCCTCGAACGGCCTCATGCCCTGGAATGACGTCTATCTCGCCTTCCTCACCTCCGACATCTCCGACGGCTACTTCTCCACCATGGCCCGGTTTGGATTGGGAGTGTTCAAGGAACTCACCAAACCCAAGGTGAAGCCCAAGGCAGGGAAGGCCAAGTAGGCGGCTTTCAATGCCCGTCTTTCGGCGGCAACTGCAGCGGCGGCCGATGCGCGCGCGCGCGCAGCCCGTTGATCGTGCGCAGCAAGACGGGCAGGCGAATGAGCCGCACTTCAAAGGCGCGTTTCCCGGGAAAGTTCAACAGCATCAGGCCGATGACGATCGTCAGCAGGCCCTGGCCCGGCAGGAGCAGCATGGCGATGCCTGCGGCAATCAAAAGCACGCCAAGCGCATTTTTCAGAATCAGCCCCGTCACCCGCAGCGCGGGATGTCGGCCGGCCAAAGTCTGCTCTTCATCCCTGTGCGGCATGAAGTAATCCTCGCCCATGCGGACCACGAGGAATGGAATCAGCAGCAGCGAACCAATGAAGGTCACGGCGGAGAACAGCCCCAGCCAGGCAAGCAGTTCCTTGTGTTGGAGAATCGAGGTCAGCACGCCACAGACTTACGCGCTCAGCGAATGGCGCAAGGGAAGATCCAAACTCCCCAGCGACACGGCGTGTTACGACACAGCACTTAACCTCGGATTGATCAAACGGCGCCACCAAGGCGGCAGAAACACAATGGGAATGGCCCAAAAATACCCCACCGGAAGTTTGGGCGCCTCCGGCTCGGAATCCAACAGGTAATAAGGTTTCACTGCGATATGGTGAAAAGAGTGATGCCCGACCCGGAAGGTCACATAGCTGGAAAAGTAGTGGTAGGTGTCCCAGGAATGTTCCGCGCCGGTTTTTTCGTACTCGCCTTCGCGCTTCTCGCGCATCAAGCCGTAGTGCTGAATGTAATTGACGGATTCAAGCACGATGTGCGCGCCGATGACTTGAGCCAGGTAAAAGAGCAATCCCCCTGGGCCCGCAAGCAAAAACAGAGCCAGCAGGAGTGCGACCTGGCCCAAGGCATAAGGCACCATTTTGTTCTTGAAAAAAGTCACCCCAAAGGAGCGCTCCCCACTGGCGCCAAGGACCCGCGCCTCCAGTTGCCAGCATCGAATCATGCTCCCTGGGATCGTGCGAAAAATGTAGGAATAAATGCTTTCGTTCATCCATGCCGTATTCTCATCATGATCGGTGCCGGCATGGAGGTGGTGGCTGCGGATATGGATGAGCTTGTAGTGCGGGTAAAACAAAAACGCGGTGGTGATCTTCTGCAGAACCTGATCGATCTTTTCCTTGGCATGCAGCAACTCGTGGGCCGCGCCAAATCCAATCCCTCCCAACAAACCGCAGGCCCCGATCAGCATCCCGATTTCAGCCCCAGTGAAGCGGGGAAGCGACATCGCAACATAGACCACGGCTGCCATGTAAAACACGGCATAGAGCCGGGTGTTCCAATGCAGCAAGGACAGTTCCGCCGGGGAAAAGTCATTCTTGTCAAAGTGCGCGGTATCCTGCCAGCCGGTGATCAGGTCCAGCAGCGGCACAATCACCATCAAGAAAACGCTGGGCAGCAAAAGCCAATAACCTCCGCCCCAAATGCCCAAGACCAGCAACACAATCAGTAGCTGTGGCAACAAACAGAAGCCGATGTGGCGATACTTTCCACTCGGCGCCACGCTTTCAGAAGCATTTGATTCCATGATGTTGGATCCTTTGAACTCGCAACATCTCTACGCGATTTGATGGCGCATTCCAGTAAAAATTTGGAGTGAAGGCTTCAGCCGATCATTGGCGTCTGCCGCATCGCCCCCTGTCCTGATCGCCTAAAGGCTTGACTCCAAAGTCCCCAGCGACATCGCAGCCGAGTTTGGAGCGACTTCAAGCCGATCATTGGATAGCCTTTTTAAAACCGCAGCGTCGTCT
>JAXMIV010000573.1:0-3889 GCA_034377045.1 Prosthecobacter sp.
GAAGCCCCGGAAATGCAGCGTGTTTTCTACGGCACCGCCAAGGCTCCAAAGCTGAATCAACAGATGGATGACAACAGCGCCACCGTGGCCATCCTCGGCCCCTGGTATGATCTCCAGCGCTTTTACTTCACGCGTTCCTTGCTGCTCGGTTTAGGCCTTGGTGAGCTCGATATTGGCGACACGTTTTTTGTCGATTCCTACGGCGAACCAATCGAGCTCGAATACGCCACGGTGCTGGACTGGACCAGCACGCCAATCAAGGTGCCTGCGGCGTGGTTTATCGACGCGCGCGGCCATCTCTTTGATCCCATCTATGACCCCGCTCTGGCCTATCGCACGCTGAAGGTGCAACTGGCGGAGCTTTTGCAATACGTGCTCGATCGTCAGGACGATCTGCCGGGCGGCGTGACCTTCGCTTTTGACGTGGCGGATTTCGAGTTCACCGATGCCATCCCCAAGGTGCGGACGTTTCAGGATCGCAAGGTCGCGGATCTGGCAATCGAGTGCCTCGCGTGCAGGCCGGATGCATGCGCCTATTTCGACTACACCCAAGACCTCCCCGAGCTGCACATTCGCAGCGCTGCCGAGGAGACCAGCGAGGAGGTGACTTTGGGCGATGGCAGTCTCTTTGAAGACCTGCAAGGCCAGGCCATGACGGATATGGTGATCGCCGGTGTCATCATTAGGTATCAGCTCGGCTATTTTCTCGGCTATGAATACTTCCGGGGATGGAATGGCTGTCTCGACGCCGACTGGTATCCCGCCGGCAAAAAAGCCGATGATCCGGATGTCCTGGTGGCCACCGTCATCACTGATGGTGACCTGTGGAACTCCAACGGCATGGCGCAGAAGCTCTATGAGTCGATGTCCGTCCTCCGCTTCGCTGGCGGTGCCACCGTGCTCGACGAGCCCGGCCTGATGGCCATGCGCCCCGGTCGCGTCTACACCATCGCTGGAGATCACGCCAGCGTCCCCTATGGCCAATTGATCACCCAAAGCGCGTCCTACAGCCCCGGCACCGGCAAATGGAGCCTGTCCTTCGGCTTGCCCGCCGTGCTAGGCCTCAATGAGCGCCGTGACCTGCGACCCTGGCTGGCCTACGCTACCGCCGGAGCAGGCTGGCTCGGCTTCGACACCCTGCCCGCGCCCCCCGGCTCCCTGTAGCCCTCCCAGGCCGCCGCCCGCGCCCGCCGTGCAATCCGCCTGCACCCCCTCTGCAACCCCCTTGCACCGACCCAAAAAGCGGTCAAAATACGCGAAATTGCTCAAACCTCTGACAAATTTGCGCAAACCTGATGCGGGCCTTATAAAATGGGTCGTCCCGTCCCCCTGGGGATTTTTTGGGGACACTCTTGGGGACATCAAATCCCCAGCCCAATCCCCTGATCCTCAACCCATTACCCCCGCCACCACCGAAACTGGGGATCAAAATAAAACATCCCCATCCGACCGTACCTTGGCTCTCCAGAGCCGAGATGCACCCGAGCGCAGCGAGCCGAGCGGAGCGAGACAGCCAACCGCAGGTTGCCCGCAGGGCGAGGACGCGGGCGGCGCGACGAGGCAACCCTCCGAAAGTACCTTGGCTCTCCAGAGCCGAGCCGATTCCACCCCAGAGCCCTCCGACCGTACCTTGGCTCTCCAGAGCCGAGGCGAACCCACCCCCGACCCCAGAGAAAGTACCTTGGCTCTCCAGAGCCGAGACGAACCGACAGAAACCGCGACATGGCTGTCGCTCCTACCCCAGACACCCGCCCTCCCGCCCCACCCCAAACCCCTTCCTGCATTCCTGCATTCCTAATTAACCATCCCCGGCCTTTCCCACGATTCAACGGTTGCCTCATCCTCGCCACCCTCGTCTTCGCCCTTCGGGCAGCTTCGCTGGCTGTCTCGCTCCGCTCGGCTCAACGATTCAACGCGTCAACCTTTCCCCTCGACTCGCCATTGCCCATTCCTTCCTGAATGCTAGATTTTATAGTTTTACCTGCTTCGGCACCCCAAATCCCTGGGCAGGCGCGTATTCCCTTTCCCCAACTCTATGCAATGGCTTTCCTCTCTCGGCACCGTCGGCCAAGTTCTCCGTGTCATCATCCTCGTGGTGGAGGTGCTGCTGGTCTTCAACTTGATGATCCTGGTGCATGAGTGGGGCCATTTCCTGGCCGCCCGCTGGCGGGGGTTGAAGGTGGAGGCTTTCTACATCTGGTTTGGCAAGCCGCTTTGGAAAAAGACCATCAACGGCGTCGAGTACGGCCTCGGCTGCATCCCCGCCGGCGGCTTCGTCAAGCTTCCCCAAATGGCCCCGATGGACGCCATCGAAGGAGGCCGCATCAGCGATGAACCGCTGCCGCCCATCACCCCCCTGGACAAGGCCATCGTCGCCGTTGCCGGGCCGCTGTTCAGCTTTGGTCTCGCCGTCCTTTTTGCCTTCCTCGTCATGTGGCAGGGCAAACCGGAAAGCGAGCACGTGATCACGACCACGATCGGTTATGTGGATCAGGACAGCCCGGCGCAGAAGGCAGGGCTCAAGCCGGGAGACGACATCAAGTCCGTCGACGGCCATCCGATCCGCCGCTTCGAAGGCTTCGTGGACAGCGTCCGCTGGGCGGTGATTTCCAGCGAGGAAGACAACATCCTCTTCAAAGTGGCGCGCCCCGGCACGCCGGAGCTTCTCGAGATCCCGGTCTCCGCCACGGAGATCAAAAAGGAAGAAGAGAAACTCTCCTGGTGGGAATACATCTTCAAACGCCCCGCCCTGCGCGATATCGGCATCAACGGCAGACACACCCCGATGATCGGCGAATTGCAGCCCTTCGGCCCGGCTGAAGACGCAGGCCTGAAACCGAATGATGAGATCCTCAGCGTTGACGGCATCCCCCTCTTGAGCCGTGAACAACTCGCCGAGTACTTCAAAGAAAAAGGCCCAAATACGGTCGAACTCATCGTCCGCAGGGACGCGAAGGAATTCCCGGTGCGACTGACGCCCCGCATCCCCGACGTGATGCCGCCGGAAACGGATCCGGAACTCAAACGCCCCATGATCGGCATCATCTGGCATGCCAAGGGCAAGCAGACGCTGACCAATCCCAGCGTGCTGACCCAGGTCTCGGACGCCTCGCGCAGCATGTACAACATGATCACCAAGCTGCTGGCCGCCAAATCCGGCATCAGCCCCGCCCACATGAGCGGCCCGGTCGGCATCGGCCGATTATATTACAACATCCTGCAGGACCCCGCCGCCCTGCAGTTGGTGCTGTGGTTCAGCGTCGTCCTCAACATCAACCTGGCCATCATGAACATGCTGCCCTTCCCCGTGCTCGATGGCGGGCACATCACCCTCGCCGGCTTGGAGGCCATCCGCCGCCGGCCCGTGCATTCGCGTTTCCTCGAGATAGTGCAGACCCTGTGTGCGCTGACGCTGTTTGGCTTCATGATCTTCGTCACTCTCAAGGATTTTGGAGACATGTTCGGCGGCGGCAAAAAGAAGCAGGAAAACCCCCGCTTTCTGCCCAAGGACCAGCGCCCTGCGGCTGCCGCACCGGCGCCCAAGGCCCCCGGTTCCTGATTGCACCCCGACGCTGTCCGCATTTCATACCGGCAATGATCTCCTCCGCCGATCAGGCCCTGCAACGCTACTGCCCGGACCTTTACAACTACCAGCGCCGTGAGACCCGGCCCGTTCAAGTAGGCAAGGTCACGATCGGTGGTGACGCGCCCATCGTCGTGCAGTCCATGCTCACCTCCGACACGCGGGATGCGGAAGCCTGTGTGAAGGAGGCCCTGGAACTCGCCGCCGCCGGTTGTGAAATCGTCCGCGTCACCGCGCAGACCCGCGTGATCGCGGAGAATCTTCAGCACATCCGCGACGGCCTGCGCAACGCCGGCTGTGACGTGC
>JAXMIV010000574.1:0-2665 GCA_034377045.1 Prosthecobacter sp.
CAACGCCTCCGGTCAGACCGTATCCGGGCTGCTGTCCGTGGGGTCGCGGGCGGAGGTTTTCCGGCAGTTGGAGTCGCAGGCTTTGACGCCGGTGAAGGTGGCGGAGGAGCAGAAGTCGAAGGCTGGTGTGGCGGCGGCAGCGGCGAAGGCGGAAGACAATTTGCCGGTGCGGCTGAAACGCTCGCAGCTCATCCTGTTTACCGAAGAACTGGCGGACATGCTGGATGGCGGTTTGCAGATTGACCAGGCGCTGCGGGTCATGCAGGAGCGGCAGGAGGCCGTGAATCTCCGCAAAGTCTCGGCGATCCTCAGAGATCAAATTCGTGAAGGGTCGACGGTGGCGCGGGCGCTGAAGAAGGCTTCTCCGAGCTTTGACGATCTCTACTGCAACCTCGTGGCCGCAGGCGAGATCAGCGGTTCGTTGGCGCCCATCTTGCGCCGGTTGTCGCAGAACCTGGTGGTGATGGCGGATCTTCAGGCAAAGGTCACCCAGGCGATGATTTATCCGGCGTTCCTCATCGGCGCGTGCACAGTCCTGATGGTGGTCTTCATGACGGTCATGGTGCCACAGATCACCGACCTGCTCAGCAAGAGCGGAACCAAGCTGCCGATGGCGACGCAGTTGTTGATCAACTTCAATCCCTTTCTCGGCAACTGGTGGTGGGCCATTGTGGCGGTGATTGTTTCTGTCTCGTTGAGTTTCAAGGCGTATGTCGCGACTCCGAAAGGCCTGATGTGGTGGCACGAGACCAAATTGAAGCTGCCATTGTTTGGCCCCGTGATCGCCACGCGCTTTTACGCGCAGTTCGCGCACTCGATGGGCAGCCTCGTCGGCAACGGCGTGCCTTTGCTCAACAGCATTCGGTTGGTTTCCAAAATCTCCGCGAACGTCTTCATCCAGTCCCTTCTGGCGCGGGTCACGGGCACGGTGGCGGAGGGCACGTCGCTGTCCAATTCCCTGAAAAAGATCGCCCACTTTCCGCTCATGCTGGTGGACATGATCGCCATCGGGGAGCAGACGGGCACCTTGGGCAAATCCCTCGAAAAAGCCGCCGCGCGGTATGACAAGGAACTCGACAAACGCATCAAACGCATGACCGCGCTGATCTCGCCGGTCATCATTGTTTTTATGGCGGTCATCGTCGGCGTCGTGGCGTATTCCATCATATCGGCCGTGTTCCAGTCGGTGAACGGCATTCGCAGCCACGTGTAACCATTGCCGAATTTAGTCCTTTCTGTTAATCTCACCCAGCACTCATGAAAATACGCTCCCTGTCACCACGCGCCGCGCAGGCGTTTACCCTGATCGAAATCGTCATCGTCCTTACGATCATCTCGATCCTCGCCGCCGGCTCCATCTACATGCTCAAGGGCAACGTCGACGTCGCCAAGGAGACCCGTGTGGACAGCGACCTGCAAAACATCAGCACCCAGTTGCTGCTTTATGAAGCGCGCAACATGCGCCTGCCGACGACGGAGCAGGGCCTGAAGGCGCTGGTCGAAAAACCCACGACCGAGCCGATCCCCGAAAAGTTCACTCAGTTGCTGGAAGATGTGCCCAAGGATCCCTGGGGCATGGAGTACAAGTATCGCTATCCCGCCCAGAAATCGAAGAAACCTTACGATATCTACACCATGGGCAAGGATGGCGTTGAAGGCAATGAAGATGACATCGGCAATTGGAAGGCCGGCGCGACCAAGTGATGAGGTCCGGGGTTGAACCCTATTATGAATGTCAGCGCCGCCATGACGACCCTTGAATCCGATGCGCGCCGTTGGCGCTCCGGCTTCACGCTCGTCGAGATCGTCATCGCGATGACCATCGTTGTGATTATCACGGCGGCGTCGATTCCGGCTTTCCGGGGTTTGCGGGACCAGCAGATTGCGCGGGAGCCGATTCAGGAGCTGGTGCGCATGGCCAAGGAGGCGCGGATCCGGGCGATGCGGGAGAAGCGGCCTTATCAGGTGGCCTTTTATGGCACCGGTTTCACCGCGTCACGCTACTTCAATCCCTACCTGCAACTGGCGGATCTGAATCTCTACCTGGAGGAGTCGGAAACGGGTGTGTCACGGCTGAATCCCAACGCTGACGACAATGAGGCTGATTTGGACGCCGGCGCCTCGACCACGGCGAAGACGCAATTGCCGCTGGCACCCGTGGGGCCCAAATTGGACGACCATTGGACTGAGAAGTATGTGCTGCCGGAGAACACCCATTATTCAATCAAGTTTTGGCACGAGATTGAGGAGATTCCGATTGAGGGCGAGGTGGTGAAGCTGTGGGTGTTTCAACCGTCGGGCATTTGTCAGCCATTGAAGATTCACCTGGAACGCCAGCCTTCCACCTTTGACGTGGAGTTCGGCGCTTTGACCGCGGACATCGTTAGGGAGGTCATCAACGTCCAATGACAAGCCGTGGCTCCATTCTCCTGGAATTGGTGATCGCGCTGTCGATCTTCGCGATTGCAGTGCTCGGACTTGCGGGGGCGCTCAACACCTCGATTGAGGTCTCCAATATCCTGAACAAGGACAGCCGCGTGCGCATCGGCATGCGTTCGTTCTTGGAAGAGGTGCGCCGGAAGCCGCTGAGCGAAATGTCGGCGAGTCAGACGGACGTGGTCTCTGGGGTCACCTATGCGAGCTCCCTGGAGCCGGTCACCCTAAC
>JAXMIV010000575.1:0-7915 GCA_034377045.1 Prosthecobacter sp.
TTGTGGAATAATGAAGATGTCTTGAAACTGATTTCAAAGCACCGGCATGTCGTCGCCTGGATCAACGGCCACAATCATGCGGGGGCGTTTGCCGAGATTGAAGGGGTGCCATTCATCACGATGCACGGCATGGTCGAAACCGCGGACACCAACGCCTACGCCACCGCTGAGGTGCATGCGGACCGGCTCATCATCACTGGCCACGGCCGGGAGCCGTCGCGGGAACTGGTGTTTCGGGCTTGAGCACCAATCCCCTCTTCGCATCCGCTGTGGCGAACGCGAGATGGGCAGTATTGCCGGCGTCCTTAACCTTTTGATTGGTGGCGATCAGAAATTGGCCGTCTGGCAGGCCGGCGATGCCGACCGAAGCGTTGAATTCCCACTTTCCGGTTAGGCGAAAACTCTCGTCCGCGCGCAGCAGGATCGTTGGTTTGCCATAACAACCAAACCACCAAGAGCCGTTGGCATGGGCGGCGGTTTGGATGCCCATGAGAGTATAACCGCTGGGCAGGACGTGCCGCTTCAGGAATCTGAATGCGGCATCGTATTCATAAAGATAATTCTCCTCAGTGTCTGGAGGCAGACCGCCGACCACGATGAAACGCCCTTCATGACAGGCGATGCCGCCGGCGCCATGTACGAGTTCCTTCACTGAATGCCGTGTCAGTTCCGCCAACGTCTCCGCATCGTACACATAAATCCATGAGTCCGCTTCTCCGGCCGGCCTGTTGAACTTGCCAAGATTAACGGCGCAGTAGATCCGGCCATCGGCATAACATATATCGCCATGGTGGTTGGCGGCTGGGACGCGCTTCACCACGTGTCCTTGGAGATCGGTCTTCACCAATGCATCCGTCCAAGACCAGTAAATCGCATCGCGGTCATTGGTGCAGATGCCCTGCAGGTGCATTGGGTAGGCGCCCGCGCATGACACTGGCTTGAACTCCTGCCCCCACGCCATCGCGGATGCACCAATGACGAAAGCCAGGAAAACCCGAAATAACATGGCTGCTGAGAATCTACTGCTTCTTCTTCTTGCCCTTGCCTTTTCCCTTCTTCGGCTGCGGCGGTGGATTGGCTTCGCCGTCGAAAGCCTTGTTGCCGTGTGCGGCGCGCGGGGGTGGCATCGTTTCCTTGAGCTCCGTCTGGAGACGCACGATCTCCGCTTTCAGTTCCTTGACGGTATCCGCGTAGGCGGGGTCCTCGTAAAAGCTCTTCGTTTCCAGCGGGTCTTTCTGGCGGTCCAGCAGTTCCCAATCATCCACATCCGGCTTGTAGTAATGCACGAGCTTGTAGCGGTCCGTGATGACGCCGTAATGCGGGCGCACACGGTGTGGCACCGGATATTCGTAGTAGTGGTAATAGAGACTTTTGCGCCAATCAGCCGCCGGCTCTCCCTTCAGCAGCGGCACGAAGCTGCGGCCCTGCATGTCAGCCGGCACCGGCTGTCCGGCGATATCCAGGAACGTTTCCGCCATGTCCACCAGCGACACAATGCGTCCCTCCACGCTGCCTGGCTTCGTCACTCCGGGCCAGCGCACCAGCAGCGGTGAACGCAGCGATTCCTCAAAGATCCAACGCTTGTCGAACCAGCCGTGTTCACCCAGATAGAAACCCTGGTCGCTGGTGAAGATCACCACGGTGTTTTCGGCCAGGCCTTCCTTGTCGAGGAAGTCGAGGGTCCGGGCGATGTTTTCGTCCACGGCTTTCACGGTGGCGAGGTAGTCGTGCATGTAGCGTTGATAGCGCCATTTCACCAGATCCTTGCCGCTCAGGCTGGCCTCTCTGTACTTCGCGTTGCGGGGTTCGTAATAGGCGTCCCAAACCTTCTTTTGTTCGGCCGTCAGCGACTTCGGGGCGACGAATTTGGCATCCGTGTCATTGAAGGTGCGGTCGAGACCCATGTCGTGGTCACTGACGGCCTTGCTGCGGCCTTCGTAGGTGTCGAACAGGGTGGGTGGTTCGGCATAGACGCGGTCTTTGTCGAAACCGAGATTGCGCAGCGGCGGCGCCCATTCGCGGTGCGGCGCCTTGTGCTGATACATGAGCATGAAAGGCTTCGACTTGTCGCGGTTCTTGAGCCAGTCGAGGCTGATGTCGGTGATGATGTCCGAGGTATAGCCCTGATGCGTGACCGGCTTGCCGTTGTCGATCATCGGCGGGTTGTAATAAATCCCTTGCCCCGGCAGGATATGCCAGTAGTCGAAGCCGACGGGGTCGCTCATCAAATGCCATTTGCCGACGACGGCAGTCTGGTAGCCAGCTTTTTGCAGCAGCTTGGGGAAGGTCTGCTGGGAGCTGTCGAAGGTGCTGTTGCTGTTGTTGTAAAAGCCGTTGGCGTGAGAGTACTTGCCCGTCTGGACGGTGGCGCGGCTCGGCCCGCAGATGGAATTGGTGACCAGGCAGCGGTCAAAACGCATGCCTTCCTTGGCCAGACGGTCCATGCCGGGGGTGTCTAGCAGTTTGCGCTCGTCCCCGTAACAGCTCATCGCCTGATAAGCCAGGTCATCGCAAAAGATGAAAAGGATGTTCGGCGCCGGCTTGGCAGCCTGAACAACGAGCGGGAGCAGACAGGCAGCGGCAAGAAGAGAACGGATGGTCATGGCGGCGGTGGTTGGCGGGTCTCAGCTAACGACGTCAGAGGAGGTGAAGTTTCATGAGCCGCTAGGCGAGTGCCAGCAACGGCTTACGTTCCGATTTGGCGTGGATTGGGACCGGCATGTATCGGAGGAGCCGGGAGCGGTTGGCAAAGGTCATGGGCAACCATGAGGACTTTGAGGATGTTTTTGTGAATGAGGATGAGGATTCAGCAGGCGACGAGGGAGCATCGATGAGGGATGGGCGATGAAAGGGAGTTGGAGACTTGCGGGTGGATGAGGAGGAGCGTTCGGGGGCGGCCGGGAGGGGTGGCGGGGTGATCCAGGGACGGTAGGCTGAACCTGTGGGAGATGGAGCCAGGGCATCTGGAGCGTGGGTGACGTCGCTTTGGCCGTGAGTGCCGAAGGAGGTGGGGTGGTAGCTTTGGTGGGGATTGAGAGTGGCGTAGAGGGCGGCGTCCTTGAGGTAGCCCATGGCGATTTTCTCCATCTTTTTGAGGTGCCGGCGCTCTTCGGCAGCGGCGACTTCTTCCGCGGTGGGCGTCTGGCCTGGAGCAGGCAGAGCCCAGCCTTGCATTTTGGCGAAGAATTGGGCGGCGCGCATTTGGCCAGGCAAGATGGAACGAGTGCCGTTGGCAACGGCCCAGAACCAAGCGAGCATTTCCTTGCGGGTCTGAGGCATGGCGGGCGCGCTGGAGTTTGCGCCAGCGATGGCAGGTGGGCCGCAGGCGGCGTCGAGGGGGTATCCTACTTCGCTCTTCGAGCTACGAAGGACAGGACCTACTTCGCTGAAGCTACCTAGAACGGCTTCGCCCTCGCTGCCAAGGAGAGGTGGTCCTTCGCTCAAAGTGTGAAAGACAGGTTCGCCTTCTCTCATGCTACAGATGACTTCGGCCGACATCGCCGGCCTTGCGGTATCGGATTCGTGGGGTGGCATGGGGACTCTGAGGTCGCTGAGTTGCTGGATGTGGATCTCGGCGACGCGGGTGGTGATGCTGGGATGCTCACTGAGAGCCTGGGAGCGCGCCCGGCGGGTCTTGGGACTGAACCCCGCCTCGTTGTAAGCGACGGCAGGGGTGCAGCCATCGGCCAAAGCACGGGCAAAGGTTCCGTGGCGGTCGTTGATGAGGATGGGCATGGCGGGCAGGAGGTTTGCGGTGGATGGCAGTGGTTTGCAGTGGTTGACCTTGGATTGCAGGCGCGCGGACAGAGAAGCGATAGAGGCGTCGCTTTGCCGAGGGTTTGGTATGGCCCCTTTGCTGCTTTTCCCGTTCTTCGCCAAAGGCGACGAAGGGCAAGTGAGCTACCAGGGGCGGGGTGCCAGCGACCTGTTGTCCGTGAGGGCAGGCGTCTAGGCAGAGGCGGGAACGAGGAGTTGTCTGCTGGTTGAGGGCAGGCTCGCCGGTTAGGCCTAGTGATGGGTTATTAACTAACGAACTACAGTAACACGGGAGGTGGAGATGTCAAGTTCGAGTGAACAGATTCTGGCGTGAAGTGGGGCGGAAGGCTGGATGCCTTGAGACAACCACGGAAGGGACGGAATACACGGAATGTTAGGCCAACCCGGGTGCGGGAGCAGAACGAGAAATTTGTCGAGTTTTTGCACACTGACCTGACCCCGGGAAGAAAACCAGATGGCACATACATCCTTATTGTTAGGCCCAAATCGCACGCGCACAAGTGTTTGCTTGCGCAAAATCATCGCAAACACCCGTTAAATCAGTGCCATTCCACACTGACCGCGATTTCCCTCCAACTCCATAGCGGCAAACGAACCCTCCTCTGCGCCAACCTCCACCCGCCCCGAAGCCCTCGACCCCACATCGCCTCCCGCCTCCGCCGCGACGAATCCGCCTGCCTCGAACTCCCCAAGACATCACGAATTATTTGGGACTGAACGGGAGATGCGAGCCGTCATTTCAGCCTATTTTGGTTGGTCAAATGTTACCGTCTCTGTTAGTTTCCACGGCCCAAAGCCGATGAAAATATCCAGTTCCCGCACGCTCGCTGGCAGACCGCGGAGTGAATCTGACGCCAGTCCTTCACTTCCTACCTCAAGGGCTAGATGCCGCAGTTGCTTTAGGTTCTGCAAAAAGCTCAGATCACCAAAGCCGCGTGCCACCCGCACTCGCAGTTCCTGAAGAGCACATCCTTGGCTGAATGTATCCTTGAGATCAATGGAGTGGCCCTGCGGGTCGGTCGCGTCCAGTTCGACCGACATGATCCGTGCGGGGAGGCGGCGAAAATCTTGGCCATTAATCATGCAGCCCCGAAGATGAATTTGAGTCACCGTGGGTGGCAGCTTGTTCACGATCTCGATATTGGGCAGCTTGGGCAGCTCGTCCACGTTCGTGAAGGTGATCAGCGAATCCGGATGCGAAAGAGTAACTTCCTGCACGGTTGCAGGCACGGTCTTCATCAGGCCTTCATTCACCACTTCCGAAAGGTTCCATTCCAGGTTCAGCCGCTTGACTGAGGGAGGCAGCTTCTTGATGAAGGCAACTGCCTCCTCGAAGCGGGAGGGTGATGTGGATGTGTCGACGAAGCCGCGGGTTAGAGTGCGGAGGGCGAAGGTGGAGCTGCTTCTGGCTCTGGACATGCCGGATTCGCGTACAATGACTTCCCGGGGAGCGGGTTTGATCGCTTCCCAATCAACTTCGCCATCCTCGGGAATCCATACCGGGACGCTGGACTCGTTTACCGGGACCTTTCCATACCACGAGACTGGAATCAGTCCGGAGACAGCGACGCCCGCCGGGAAACCTTGATCGGAAACACCGTTCATAGGGGATTGGTAGGAATACTCACAGATCATCTTCCCGCCCGCCGGCAAAGTTATCTCGCCAAGAGAACCCTGACCGCTCTTTGGAATCATCTCGCCAAGAGAATTCCACCCACCTATCCTGGGAATCGTCAGCTTCTTGAGGCTCTGTGGCAGCGGCGCGGCGAATGTTGGTACAAACTCCGGGGACAGAGTCAGACTCTCCAAGGTGCCCGGCAATTCGCCTACCCAAGACGTGTCATACCCGTTCGGCTGCAGCGTCAGATTCTTCACGTGAGGCGATAGCCCCTTGAACGCATTGTAGGCGCGCGACTCCGCTTTTTCAGCTTCCGTGGCCGGTATTTTAGCTGTCTTCGATGACTCGGCCTGCCGTTCCGAATTCACCGCCGCCGGTGCCCTGCCAACGGCGTTAAATTCCCTGTAGAAGGTTTCTAAACTGAACTCTCCCCGCGGTTTCTTGTCCTGATCCTTCTGGTCAGACGGATAATCCAGGATCAGCGATTCCACCTGACGGGGCAGTACGCTGAGACCGCTCCAATCCCGAAATTCGTTGTGGGCGATGTCGAGGGTCTTCACCGAACCTGGCAGGTGCCGAAGTTCGCGCGTGTGCGTGAGGCCGGAGCGAAGAGTAAGCTTTGTCATGTTTCCCCGCAACCACGCTAGGGAATCGAGCTGCTCATTATGGATCCGCAGGGCATGCAACTGCTTCTGGTAGTCATACAAGTCGCCCGGCAGCCCCATGCGCCGCAGATCTGCCCGCTGCTCCCGCGCGATGAAGGCCTCCGAGGCGATCCATGCCAGCGAGACCACGGCCAGTGTGGCGGCGGCGCCCATGCCCCAGCCCCATAACCGGCGCCGCTGGCAGAGCTTCAGGAAACCGCGCTTCTGCTCCGCGTCCGCGCCTAACTTAAAGCGCTGAAAATGTTTCTCCACCAAGCGCAGATCCCGGCCGCGCAGTACCAGCCTTGGGGCCAGTTCCCGCCAACCCCAATAGGTGTTGTCAAAAAGGGTCTGCGCCTTCAATTCATCCGCCAGCAGATTCCCACCCAGCCGCCGCACCGCCTCTGCCAGCCGGTCATGCGCCAGCCGGTACTTTCGAGGCGCCACAGGCTGCTCCGGCACCATCTCCCCCGGTGGAGGCGGGACTTCGTCGAGAAGGCGCGCGGTGGACCCCTCCAGCAGTTTGAACACGCGCTGCAGGCGGCTGGGGCTGATGCCGACCAAGTCACTACCTGCCTCGCTGATGGTTAGGCCTTCCGGGCGGCGGCGGTTGCTGCTGGGGTCGACGAGCCGCAGCAGCGCCTGATAGACGGCGGTCTCTTCCACCTCAGTGCCCACGATTTCCTGCACCTTGGACCGCATAAACGCCGCGAGCATCCCCGCTGCGCCGCCGCCCAGGACAAAGTCGTCCTTTGTCATCGTCGGTTTCCCGGTCGCCGCTGCGCGATCCGCCAGGCTCATCACGCAAATGGCGATGTCCACCGGCGCGATGCACCTGTCCGTTTTGGCTTCGCGCGCGACTTCATCCAGGTAGGCATCCGCCAATGATGTATCGATGGTTAGGGGCACTTCTCCAATGCGGACCTCATTCGTCAGCGTCGCCAGCACCAGTTTCGCCTGCCGCTTGGTGAAGTACTGCACGGACAGGTTCAACTTGGAGGCGGCGGGCACTTTAGCCAGGCGCGCATCGTCAAAGTCCTGCCAGTCCGACTGATACTCCCGCCGAAAGGCGACGATGATCAGCAGGCCATGCGGCGGCGGCGCGGCGGCATTTGCCTGGATGAAGGCAAAGATCGGCGCATGCGCCGGATCATCGGCCGAAAGTTGCTCAAACTGGTCCAGCACCAGCACGCGGCGGATGGCGGCTGGCACCCGCGCTCCGTCCAAATCAGCCGGCGGCGTTTCCAATGCCGCGCCGACAAGGCTTGCGTTCCAATCCGCCGCCACGGCACGCAGCAGCCGCGCCACGGCATCCGATCCCAGCATCTCCGCGTAGATGACCGGCGTGTGCGCCTCGGACAACCGCCAGGCTAACCCGCTTTTCAGCAGCGAGGTCTTGCCCGCGCCCGAATCGCCCCGCACCACCACCAGCGAGATGCCCGGATCGCCGTGGGCATGCACCAATTGATCGATCTCGTCCCGCCGCTGTAGGTTCTGGAAAAACGCGCCCTGGGCCAGGCTCCAGGAGCGCGCGCCCACCAACTGGCGGGGGGGCGGCACCTTCGCCCGCGTTTCATCCGTGCCCGGCGGCTCCAATTGTCGCCACCAAATCACTATCAGCCACACCAAGCCTGCGGCGAAAGCCAGCCAGCACGCGTTGGCCAGCCACGGCGCCGCCTTATGCAACTCATCGAGCCACAAGAACTCTTGCCACTCCGCTGGTAGAAACTTTGTGCCCCCCGCCAGGGCGAACAGCAGCGACAACCCCAGTTTCAGGCGCTCCTCATTCGGTCCCTGCTTCCATACCGACACAAACTTGCGCAGCAGGTTCAGGATTTGATCGGGATTCATCGGAGATCAGCGTGTGTCGCAGGAA
>JAXMIV010000576.1:0-6971 GCA_034377045.1 Prosthecobacter sp.
GTGCCTTCGTCGTCGTTGGCGCCACGGGTCTCGCGTGGGTCGCGCTATGGTTCGTTGGCATGCGCCGGCGGGATCTGGATGCGCCGCCTGCCGTGAAAACGGAAGCGCCCGCACCGGGCCTGTGCAGCATTCTTTTGGGACGGCGCTTTTGGGCGCTGGCGATCCTCCTCACGGGCATTCAGGCCGTCTGGCACATCAACCGCGTCTGGCTGATGAAGTTCCTGCAAACCGGCCGCGGTTATGAAGAGACGGCGGCACTCAACTTCAATTCCCTCTTTTACATCGCCACCGACATCGGCTGTTTTGCCGCCGGTTTGATGTCCGTCTGGTTGATCCGCAAACGCGGCTTCTCTCCCCATGGAGCGCGTCGCTGGGTCTATGCCGGGGCCTGCCTCCTCACCTCCCTCAGTGTCTTGTTGCCCTGGTTGGGCAAAGGCTGGCCACTGCTCGGCGTCTTGCTCATCATCGGCGCTGGCGCCCTCGCGCTTTTCCCGTGCTACTACAGCTTCGTCCAGGAATTGTCCGATAATCACGTGGGCCGCTTGACCGGCCTTTTGAGCATGTGGGTCTGGGCCGTGACTTCGCCTCTGCACAATCTCTTTGGCTGGGTGGCCGACACCACCAAATCCTACGACATCGGCCTCGTCATCGCCGGCCTCGCCCCCTGGCTGGGCGTCATTGCCATGAAGTTCTTGTGGACGAAGGATTCGATACCAAAGTCTGATCTCCATGCTCACTGACGCCACCCGCCTTCGCGACTTTCCCGCCTTGACGGGAATTACCTACCTCAACACCGCTGCGGAAAGCATTCCGCCACTCTGTGTGGGCGAGGCATTGCAGGCCTACTGGCAGGACAAACTCAAAGGCATGCGCGGACGCGACGGACACTTCGCCGCCGTCGAAGCCTGCCGCGAAGTCAGCGCGAAAACGATCGGCCTCACGCCTGAAGAGACCTCCTTCTGCTCATGCAGCTCCGAGGCTTACAACCTGCTGGCCAGCGCCCTCAATCTCGCCGCCGCCGATGAAGTGGTCGTCACCAATCTCGACTTCCCCGCCGGCGCGACACCCTGGCTGCGAGCCTCGGTGCCACCATTGGTTAGGCTCTGGAAAGCCGTGGATGGAGAACTGCACACCGAGCATCTCGAATCATTGTTGAATGAGCGCACGCGTCTCGTGCAAGTTTCGTTGGTCAGCTTCTACAATGGCCATCGCATCGCCTGGCAGCCGCTGCGCGACGCCGTGCGCCGGCTCGCTCCCAATGCCCTCATTTCCGTCGACGTCACGCAAGCTCTTGGACGCGTCGTTCTCGATTGCGGCGATGCCGATATCGTCATCAGCAGCACGCATAAGTGGACGCTTGGCATTCACGGTGGCTGCATCATCGGCATTCCAAATAAAAACGCCGAACGCCTCACCACCCATGCCGGCGGCTGGATGCACCTGCGCAATGCCTTCGATGCCGATCGCTTTGATCGCGCGGTGACTAAAACTGGCGCGGCCAGTTTCTCCGTCGGCATGCCGAACTTCGCCGCCTTGTATGCCTTAAACGCATCCCTGCGTTATCTCCATTCCGTGGGCATTGATGCGATCGCGGCTCACGCCGATCCTTTGGTCAAAGCCGTGCATCAAGGCCTCGCCGATCTCGGCCTCAGCCCCATGAGTCCGCTTCGCTCAGATCGTCCCGCTGGCATCGTCGCCTTTCAGCATCCGCAGAGTGCCGCCATTCATGCCGCGCTGGAAAAAGCGGAAGTGCACGTGATGCATCAGGCCGGCCGCGTGCGGCTCGCCATCCACGGCTACAACACGCGCGAGGACATCCAGCGCGTGCTTGCCATCCTGAGTTCCGTCCTCAGCTGAAAAACACCTTCTCCGCCGTCTTGCGCAGCATCCACGCCTTGTCACTGGCGCTGAGAAAATCCAGCCGGTCACGAATCAGCGCGATCGAGTCGTGATACGTATGCCCCGCATCCACCTGGAAGGGGCAATCGCTTGCCCACATCAGTCGTTCGGCGCCAAAGGAATCCCGCAGCTCGCGAATCATCGGACCCATGTCGAGATATGGCGCCTTCTTCTGGCCGAGCGCGTAAAAGGCCGAGGTCTTCACATGCGCTTTCGCATGGGTGGCGAGATGCCGCAGGCGATCCAGGTGCGCGCGGGAAACTGCGCCAGCCATGCCGATCCTGGCAAAGTGGTCGATCACCACCGGCGTCTGCGGATACTTGATGCACATCTTGTCCACCGCCGCCAGCGTTTCGGGATTGATCAGCAGGCACATGCTCAGTCCCTCTTCGGCGCCCACCTTCCACATCTCCGCCATGCCGGGTGAGCCTAACCACGCATCGACACTTTGCTTTCCCGGGTTAAGCCGGAATCCGCGCACGCCTTGCTTCGCCAAGTCCTTCATTCGGCCGCGCACGTCGGCGGCGTTTTCATCGATGATCGCCACACCGGAAAACACCCCCGGATGCGCCGCCATGCTGTCCAGCATGTACCGATTGTCGAAACGGTAATAGCTCATTTGGATCAGCGTGATCCGTGTCACCCCTTCCGGCCGGCAGTGGGCGAACAATTGCTCCGGCGTGAAGCTGGCGGGCGCCATGTCCTTCTTGGCGTAGCCGGCCGCCAGCGGATATTTTTCGGCATCTGGCGTCCACACATGCACATGCGCATCGATTGAACCTCCGGTTAGGCCGGGAACGACGGCGCAATGGGCCAGTTGCGTACTCATCGCCGCGCCGAGGGCGGTGCTGACGAAATGGCGGCGGCTGAGGGAGGCGGGTGGCTGGGAAGTGTTCATGGCGCGAGGGGTTACGCAAAGGCGAGGAGGAATCTTCGGTGGAATTCGAGGGCCTGCTCCACCTGATCGAGTTCCACATACTCCACGGCGCCATGGGCGCGGTCAATGCTGCCGGGACCAAAAACGAGGCTCGGGACACCGGCGCGGGAGAGTTTGCTGGCATCGCATCCAAAAGGTACACCACCAAGTTCAGCGTTCAGTCCCAGGTCCTTCAGGACACTGGCAGCCACCTGCGCCACCGCCGCGTTCGGCGGCGTGTCGAGCCCTTCATCCACCAGCAAAAGCGGCTCCTCAACGCAGGCCGACAGACCGGGATGAATCGCGGCCAGATCGTGCAACAGCTTTTTATAGTGCTTGAGCGCATCTTCCGCCTTTTCTCCGGGCAGCAGCCGCCGGTCGATCTCGATCACACAGCGATCTGGGACAAAATTCACCTGTACCCCGCCGTTGATGACGCCGACATTGCAGGTGCCGCAACCCGCCAGCGGATGCGTGATCGCCGCCAGGCGCTGATGATCCTCCTCCAGTGCCAGGATCACCCGCGCCATCTGCGTGATGGCGTTGCGGCCTAGATGCGGCTTGGAACTGTGCGCCGCCTTTCCGGTCGTTGCGATCCGGCACCGCAGCACGCCCTTGGTGGCAATGACCGCGCGCATCTCCGTCGGCTCGGCCACAATCGCCGCGTCCGCCCGGATGCCTTCGCACAGCTTCACCACGCCCCGGTATGAAAACTCCTCGTCCACCACGGCCGCGAGCAGCACCTCGCATGGCGGCGTGATGCCCTCTTCTTTGAGCGAGGCCAGGGCATGCATCATGGTGGCCAACCCCGCCTTCGTATCGCACGATCCGCGCCCATACATCTTCCCGCCCTCGATCACCGGCTCAAAGGGTGGAATGGTCATCCCTTTGACCGACACCGTATCCGTGTGCGCCTCCAGCACCACACGCCGGGAGGGGTCGCGGCCCGGCAGCCGCGCAAGCACATTGGGCCGCCCGGGAAACACCTCTTCTTCCCAGGTCTCGATGCCGCGTGTTTCAAAGAATTGCCGCACCCACGTGGCGATCTCGCGTTCACCCGGCCCTCCCTCGTAGGAGGAATTGATGCTGTTGATGCGGACGAGTTCGGCGAGGGTTTGGATAACGGGCGGCATGGAATAAGCAAAGATGAACGTCGCAGACCGTTTTGACAATGCGCCAGCGCGGCAATTCGGCGGCCCGCAGCCGATTCGGCCTGCGTTTGCAGTTTGCAGTTTGCCCTGCCTGCTCTAAATACCCGCCGTTTCCAAGCCACCCTCCCTCTCCGACCGCCCCCCGGGCATCGCATGAGCACCGCCACCACCGTCACCCCGCCGAGCAAGGGCCGCGTTTTCGCTTCCCGGCTGTTCAGCACCTTGCTGCTGTGGGCAGTTCTCATGGTGGCATTCTATTTGAATAGCGCAAAAATCGTCACGGTGATCATCGGTCTGTTTGGCACCGCCACGGCTGTTGAGTATTACCGGCTCCTGCGTCGAACCACCCTCTCGCGCTCTTACGTCGTGCTGGGCTTGTGCATTTGCCTGGCCTATTGGGGCGTCGTCAGCGCGTGGGTCATGGCTGGCAAAGGCGTGCCACCGCTGTGGCTGGACCTGGCGGC
Organism: Prosthecobacter sp.; assembly: GCA_034377045.1. Classification (GTDB taxonomy): domain Bacteria; phylum Verrucomicrobiota; class Verrucomicrobiia; order Verrucomicrobiales; family Verrucomicrobiaceae; genus Prosthecobacter. The sequence goes on from JAXMIV010000576.1 coordinate 4,431, forward strand.
GCTGACCGCCGTCACCCAGGGTTCGTTCCTTTTGTGTTTCCGGCATCAGCTCGCCGGCATGCAAACCTTGGAGCGCATCTTCTCCACCATCTTTGGTGTCGTTTATATCGTCATCTTTTTTGGGTTCGTGGTCCGCATCATGTATTCAGAGAGCGGCGTCGCCTCCGCGAACATCTTTTTGGTGCTTTTCCTCGTCATGGTGACCAAGTTTTGCGACATGGGCGCCTACCTCTTTGGCGTCATGTTTGGCAAACACAAGATGATCCCCCACATCAGTCCTGCCAAATCCTGGGAAGGCTTCGTTGGCGCCTTTGTTGGCGGGCTTTTCGGGGCTGCGATCCTGATGTGGGTCATCCCGGACAAACTCAGTTCCTTGGGCTGGATGCACGGCATGCTCGTGGCACCGCTCTTGTGCATCGCGGGCATCACCGGCGACCTTGCGGAATCCGTGCTGAAGCGATGCACCTCGATCAAAGACTCCGGCCACACCCTGCCCGGCATCGGCGGCATTCTCGATTTGACCGATAGCGTTCTTTTCACGGCGCCGGTGTTTTACTTTTATCTGTTGGCCATTGAGCGTTGAGAGTTCGGAATCGCATGGCTACCCGTCGCAAAGTCCTTCTCCTCGGCTCCACCGGTTCCATCGGCACCAGCACGCTGAAGGTGGCGCGGGATATCCCGGAGCGCATGGAAATCGTCGGCCTGGCTGCGCAGCGCAGTGTCGAGGCCTTGGTGGCTCAGGTGCATGAAACCGGCGTCAAACACGTCGCCTTGACGGATGCGGCCGCTGCTGCACGGGCGCGCTCCTTGTTGCCGAGCGATGTCACCTTGCATGTCGGTACCCAGGGTCTGGTGGATCTCGTGCGCGCGTCCGATGCCGACATGGTCTTGATCGCCATCGTCGGCGTCGCCGGCCTCGCGCCCGCATTGGCCGCGATTGAAGAAGGCAAACATCTTGCCGTCGCCAGCAAGGAAATCCTCGTCATGGCCGGCGAGGCCGTTATGGCCGCCGCCCGCCGCATGAACGTCAACGTCCTGCCCGTGGACAGCGAGCATAACGCCATCTTCCAATGCCTCGAAGGCCATCGCCACAGTGAAGTGCGCCGCATCCTCCTCACCGCCAGCGGCGGGCCCTTTCGCCAACTGCCCGCCGATCAGCTTCCACAGGTCACCCTCGCGCAGGCCCTGAAACATCCCACCTGGAACATGGGCCGCAAGATCACCATCGACTCCGCCACCCTCTTCAACAAAGGCCTGGAAATGATCGAGGCCCGTTGGCTCTTCGACGTACCGATGGCCAAGATCGAAGTCGTTGTGCATCCGCAGAGCATCGTCCACAGCATGGTCGAATTCGCCGACAACAGCGTCATCGCCCAACTCAGCCATAGCGACATGTGCTTCCCGATTCAGTACGCCGTCACCTGGCCCGACCGCGTGCCTAACAACCTGCGTCCCCTCGATTTCGCCAAGCTCGCTGCCCTGCATTTTGAGGCGCCCCGCCCCCAGGACTTCCCGGCCCTCGATCTCGCCCGCCACGCCGGTGAAGTCGGCGGCACCCTTCCTGCCGTCCTAAACGCCGCCAACGAAGTCGCCGTCGAAGCCTTCCTCAACGAACGCACCTCCTTCCCCGCCATCTGGCAAACCGTCGCCCGCGTGATGGAAAAGCATCAGGTCATCCAACATCCCAACCTGGAAGCCCTGGTGGAAGCCGACGCCTGGGCGCGGCGCGAAGCGGCGATGTAGCCAAGACGGGTTCTCTCCCGGAAACCGAAGCTCCGCCCTTGACCCACCCGGTCCGCCTGCGCCACAATCGCGGTCTTGTTTTCTACCAACCTGGAACTGAGAACCTCGAAATCCCGAATCCCAATTTGTTTCTATGAGCCGGAAAATTCGTTATGGCATGGTCGGCGGCGGACGTGGCGCTTTCATTGGCGGCGTTCATCGCATTGCGGCGGCGATTGATCAGCAGGTCGAACTCGTCTGTGGCGCCTTCTCCTCCGATCCCCAGAAGTCCAAGGACAGCGGCGCTGATCTGTTTCTCCCGTCCGATCGCTGCTACGGCAGTTTCGAGGAGATGATCAAGGGCGAGGCGGCTCTGCCTGCCGACAAGCGCATGGACTTCATCGCCATCGTCACGCCAAACCACATGCATTTCCCACCGGCCAAAATGGCTCTGGAAAATGGCTTCCACGTCCTCAGTGACAAGCCTGCCACCTTCGATTTGAACGAAGCCAAGACTCTTGGTCAGCTCGTCAAGAAGACCGGCCTGCTATATGGCCTCACCCACAACTACACTGGCTATCCCTTGGTGAAGCAGGCGCGTGACATGGTGCATGAAGGCAAGCTCGGCAAGATCCGCAAAGTCGTCGTTGAATATCCTCAGGGCTGGTTGGCCACTCGCATCGAGGAGAGTGGCCAAAAGCAGGCTGCCTGGCGTACCGATCCCAAGCGCTCAGGCGCCGCTGGCTGCGTTGGCGATATCGGCACGCATGCGGAAAACCTCGCCGAATACATCACCGGCCTCAAGATCAGCGAACTCGC
>JAXMIV010000577.1:0-4170 GCA_034377045.1 Prosthecobacter sp.
GTTAGGGCTGTTTGCCGCCGAACCAGGAAAGCTTTCGATTGCCTGGCTGGATCTCACCACCGGGTCCGTGCGGGCGGTGGCGGGCATTCCGGAAAGCTATGCATTCAGGATACGCGGAGTCTATTGCCCAACGAATGATGGGCAAAATATTCTCTTCGTTGAGCATCAGGACAAGGCAGGGGAGCAGGGTGGCAACAACGGCCCGGATGCCGATCTCTGGCGGATAGACGCCGCGGGTGGCACGCCGGAGAAGGTCTTCCGCTGGCCCGCGCGCATTTACGGGATGCATCCCGACCCCCGGAGCGAAGCGGTATATGCCGTGACTGACGGAGGGATTGCGCACAATGACATCTGGCATCTGCCATTGGCCGACACCCTGGCGAAGGCGCGCAAGGTCACCTGGGGGCAGGCGGATGAGGATTCGCCATCGTCGCCAGCTAGCGGTGACGTGCTCGTTTACACCGACAACCGCCACGGCCCGACGGCGCTGATGCGGCAGCATGTGGCCTCCGGCGCAGAGGGCCTCATCACCGTGACCAGCATCGACCTGCGCAAGCCGATGACGGAACTACGCGTGGTGATTCGAGATTTCGACGGCAAGCCTGCGACCGCCCGCGTTTCATTAAAACACGAAGACGGCAACTTTCATGCACCGGCGGGCTCCATGCATCGGCGCATTCTGAATCGCGGCTGGTTTTATGTGACCGGCGAGGCCACCCTGAATGTGCCTGAAGGTGAGTACGAAATTCGCGCGGCGCGCGGGCTCGAATACAAGCTCACCACGCAGAAGGCGTCGTTGCACGGCAAGACCACAAGCGTCGAGATCAAGCTTGAACGATGGACGCACATGGCGGAGCAAGGCTGGTTCTCCGGCGAGAATCACATCCATGCGAACTACGGTTATGGCGAGTGGTACAACACACCGCCGTCAATCCTTGAGCAATGCGAAGGCGAAGACTTGAATGTGGCCAATCTCGTGGTCGCCAACTCCGACAGCAACGGGGTGTTTGACCGTGAGTTCTTCCGCGGCCAACTCGATCCGCTTTCAAAGCCGCGGACGCTGCTCTGGTGGAATGAAGAGTTTCGCAGCACGATCTGGGGGCACATGACGCTGTTTCATCTGCGGCAGGTGGTGGAGCCTGTTTATACCGGCTTCCCCAACACCACGAATCCGTGGGACATTCCCACCAACGGTGAGATCGCCCGGCGCACCCACCGGCAGGGCGGCACCGCCAGCTACACGCACCCGTCCAACAACGCCTTTGATTCCTACGACCAACCCTATTCGGCGAAGGGATTGCCGGTGGATGCCGCGCTTAACCTCATCGACGTTCTCGACGTGATGGGCTTCACGTATGAGCCGTCGTTGCCGCTCTGGTACCGGCTGCTGAACTGCGGCTTGCGCGTGCCCGCCGCGGCCGGCACGGATGTCTTTCTCAATCGCAGCGCCAGCAACCCGCCCGGCTTTGGGCGCGTGTATGTTCAGGTCGATGGCCCGCTCACCTATGAGCGCTGGATCGCGGGACTGCGCCAGGGGCGTTCGTTTGTCTCCAGCAGTCCGATGCTTGAATTCACGGTCAATGGCGAAGGACCCGGCGCCAGCATTCGTCTCGACAAGCCAGGCACGGTGGCCTTGAAAGGCCGGGTGTGGTCGCACAATCCGGTCTCGAAGCTTGAGATTATTCAGGACGGCAAAGTTCTCGATGCGGGCACCATCGCCGCTGATGGACTAACGGGAAGCATCGAAAAGGGGGTCGCCGTCGAGCGCAGCGGCTGGCTGGCCATTCGCACCAGCGGGCCTCCCTGCGACGCCTCCATGCTACGGTCGATGGGCGCGCACAGCAATCCCGTGTGGATTGAAATCAAAGACAAGCCGGCCGACTCGGCACGCGACGCTGAATACTTCCTTGGCTGGATCGACCGCCTGGAGGCTGATTTGAAGAAGAGAAATCGCCTTCCCGAAGGAACTCAGGACGATGTCACGCAACACCTCGATCAAGCGCGCAAGGTGTATCAGGGGCTGATACGTTAACGTGGTGTGGGGTGCGCCGCTGTTGTAGCTCAACATTGGTCACCCTTTGGTGAAAAGCGTCGCAAGAAGCGTAGTCTCAGTCGGTAGAAGCACCAACTCAACATTGGAATGTTGAGGTACGGCCAGATCTCAAGCCTCTTCGATCTGTGCCAGCGTGTGGGTGAAGGGGCTTCTGGCTGCGAGGTTGTATTGGCGGATGGCGGTGGCCCAGAAGGGGGCCAACTCGTGATCGCCGGCGGACCAGAGGCGATAGTGCAGATCGGTGACTGTTTCCGTGTCGTGGATCATCGCTTTGATCTCGCGCGGTTTCAATGCCTGCGGGCCTTCCTTGATCAACCGTTGGGCGATCTTGTTCAGGTAGCCGCGCGAGACGTCGATGTTTTTGCGGCGGCGCAGCAGGCTCACATGCAGGCCGTTGACATAGGGATCGAGGAAGACCTGCATGAGGCCGTGGTGCCGTTCCAATTCGGGCGGGAGATGGATGCGCCGCTTGATTTCGGCGAGGTTGGTTTCCAAGGCCGCCAAGACGCTGGGCGGCTCGGTTTCTTCCGGCGTGAGGAAAAGGCGGAAACGGCGGCCTGAGCTCCTGCCGGAGATGATGATGGCCACGGGTATGGCCAGCAGGAGCGCGACGAGGATGGGGCTGAACCAGATCAGGAAAACCTGGGAGACCAACCAGCCAATCACACCCCACACCAGGCCGATGGTACAAACCGGCCAAAAGGTGAAAAAGACTTCGGCCCAGTCCACCTTGCCGTCGAGTTTGCGCCGCTGCGTGACCCAGCGCACGCCCTTGCCGAGCACCGTGTTGACCACAAAGCGGGAATGGAAGATCATCAATACCGGCGCCATGAGGGTGTAGATGACGGTGTCGAGCATGCTGCTGACAAAGGTCAGCAAGCGCATCCGCAATGGCCCAAACATGCGGCCGGTGATCATTTCATCCAACAGGATGGTCACCTTGGGCAGGAAGATCAGCATGACGGTCAGCGCCAGGAGGATCCGTTCCGCCAGCACGGCCTGGGGAGATTCGTGCGTCTGCCGCGTCGCGGCAAGGAAGGTCGACAGGACCAAAAAGAGAAACCAGAGCAGCGAACCGGCATAGCTCAGGATGCCGTGAAAAAAGTTCAGGCGGCTCATGGGATGCCAGCCTTTGGCAAATAGCAGCCAGAAGTGCTGCATGTTCCCCTGGCACCAGCGGCGATCGCGTTTCAGCATGTCCACCAGAGTCGGTGGACCCTCCTCATAACTGCCGCGATGCGTGCGCAGCAGCCGCACGGCATAGCCGGCTTTGCGCATCAGCGCCGCCTCGACGAAATCGTGGCTGAGGATGTGGCCGCCGAACGGCTCCTTTCCGGGGAGCGGCGGCAGCGCGCAGTTCTCAATGAATGGCGCCAGCCGGACGATGGCATTGTGGCCCCAAAAATTGGACTCGCCGCATTGCCAGTAGTCCAGCCCCGCCATGAAGGGCGGACCATAAAGCGCCTGCGCAAACTGCGTCAGCCGGCCCAGCAGCGTTTCACCACCGATCTGCTTTGGGAAGGTCTGGACGATGCCCACGCCGGGATTCTTTTCCATGATCCGCACCATACTGGTGAGCAGTCCGCCGGACATGAGGCTGTCGGCATCAAGCACGACCATGTAGCGATAACGCTTGCCCCAGCGGCGGCAGAAGTCGCTGACGTTGCCGCTCTTGCGATTGATCGGTTTGCGGCGTTTGCGATAAAAAATCCGGCCGAAGGCATTGAGCTGCCGGCAGAGTTCCAGCCAGGCGGCTTCCTCCTCGATCCACTGGCTCGTTTGATCGGAATCACTGAGGATGAAGAAGTCAAAATTGGCCGACTGCCCGGTATTCTCCAGGGAGAGATAGATGGAGCGCAGGCCCTCAAAGACTCGGGTTACATCTTCATTAAACACGGGCATGATGATGGCCGTGCTCGCGGTGATCGGCTGCTCCAGGTCATCGGGCGTCAGGGTCCGCCAGAGATCCAACGGATCAGGCTTGGGCCGGTTCATCAGCCAGACGCCGAAGAGAGCCGTCCAAAAGCCAACGTTAAGCTGGTAATAGAGCGGCACAAACACGAGCAGCAGCGCCAGCTCCGACCAGCGCAGGCCGTGTTCCGCGAGGTAGACATACA
>JAXMIV010000578.1:0-3148 GCA_034377045.1 Prosthecobacter sp.
ATCTTCTCCGGGGACGCTCCTAAAACCGAAGTAACAATCGGCAGTGACTCACTTGCGAAGGGAGCGCCAATCAGCGCCGTGTCTCCTGACAGCGACACCGCGGCGCCAAATCCATCAAAAGGCAACCCGTCCACGGGCACCAATACCGATTGCGAAGCCCAAGCCGTGCCGGTGCGCAAAAACACATGCACTCGATTCGCACCGGCATCTCCCACCAGCGCCGTCTCACCCGCCACCGCAACGGCATTGCCAAAGCTCATGTTGGATTCAGCCCCCGGGGTCAGAATGGCCTGTTGTGTCCAAGTCGTGCCACTGCGGACGAAGACATAGGCTTTTCCGGCGACTGGTGGCGGCTCCTGGTTGGCTGACGGTTGCTGCACCGCAGGCAATGCGCCGACGATCGCGGTGTTTCCGGACAAAGAGACCGCGCCACCGAAGGATTGATCCTCCGTGCCGTCAGTCGCCGTCAGACGCGCCTGCTGGCTCCAGATCGATCCCGTGCGCAAAAACACAAACGCACTGCCGGCGTTGTCTCCTGCCGCAGTGTCATCACCCGGCACTCCGATCAGGGCCGTATCACCCTCCACCGCCACGCCGGTGCCAAAGCGATCACCGGCAGCGCCGCTGCCCGTCACTTCCGGTCCCAGCTTTTGTTCCAGAGTCGCGATGATCGGATCGATCGTCAGCGGATACACCGCACCCGCATCCGCCACCAGAATCGATACCCCTTCTCCCGCGACCTTCATCTCTGCCTTCACGCTCGTTCCGCGGGCGTCCCAGACTCTGAGATCGCCATAAGACATCACCGGCATGCCAGCAGCGGCTTCAAACTGCACAGCTTTTCCGCCGGCCTGCATGCTCGCTTTGAGCCCAAAGTTCAGATCAATTTGCAACGGCGAGTCTTCAGGGCCGTTGGCCACCGGCTTCTTCGCCACGGTAAAGCCATGCTCGATACCCTCCGTCCGGTTTTCATACCACTCCACCACATCCCCACGCTGGTATTCGACCCGGTTGCCATTCGCGGTAGGCGCCGCTGCCGCCGGCAATACCGCCGGCTCCCCTCCTCGGCTCAATTTCGTCACCTGCACCGTCCCCTGCCAGCCGCCGCCACGTCCCGACTCAATGCGCACGCCCTGATCCAGAAACCGCGCCGTCAACTGCTGCCCGGGATTCGCCGCAAAATACCGCACTCCTCGATTCTGCGGCAGCCCCGCCTCCCGCTCCGTCAAAGTCTGCACCTCATGCCGCGCCTTAGAGAAGGCATTCCACAAGGACTCTGGCTCGTCGATGGCCGGAGTTGCGGGAGGTAAAGCCTGCTTTGACTGGTTGCTGTTTGGAGCAGATGCCGCGGCCTTTTCGGCGGCCAAAAGACCGGCCTTCGCGGCAGGTGTCGCATCTTTCTGAGAGGCGGCAATTGGACTCGTCGCGGCCGGTCCGGGTTGCTTCCACCACCGGGCCACTCCCAGAATCAAGAGGACTGCGGCCAAGGGAAAAACGGCTTTGCTCAAAAACCGCCGCCAAGCGTGTTTGCCGGGCATCTTGAGGGATAATTTCATAAGGAAGGAATGGGGGCGTTCAGAAATCGTCGGACCTGGGTAATTTATTTCGGCGAGGAAAAGCCCAGAGTATGCCAAAACCCGCAACCAAAGCAATCCATTCCGCGTATGGAAACGCATGGAAAAAGCTGCTCGAATCTCTGGAATCCGCCGCAGGTAGCTTTTCTACATCACCGTTGCCTCGCCGGAGCATCTCCCCATCATGCACTCTGCATGAAAATCGTCCTGCTCGATGCGTACACCGCCAATCCCGGAGATGTCTCCTGGGCTCCCCTCCAGGCCATCGCTCCCTGCGCCGTCCATGACCGCACTCCCTTGGCGGAAACGGTCGCGCGCTGCCAGGATGCCGAGGTCGTCATTACCAACAAAGCCGTGCTCAATCGGGAAGTCATCGAAGCCCTCCCCAAACTGCGGTACATCGGCGTCACCGCCACCGGTTATAACGTCGTCGACGTCGCCGCCGCGCGGGAGCGGGGCATCATTGTCACCAATGTTCCCGGTTACAGTTCTCCGGCGGTGGCCCAGCTCGTCTTTGCCCTGCTGCTGGAGCTTACCAATCATGTCGGCCATCATGCCCAGACGGTCCGGGAGGGCCGCTGGTCCGCCTGCCCGGACTTCTGTTATTGGGATCACCCCATCATCGAACTCTCCGGCCGCACGCTTGGCATCATTGGTTATGGTGATATCGGCAGCGCCGTTGGCCGCATCGCCCTCGCCTTTGGCATGACCATCCTCGCCTCCAAGCGCGACTGGAAATCCCCGCCTCCCGATGGCGTCCAACCAGCCACCATCGAAGAGATCTTCAGCCAAAGCGACGCCATCACCCTGCACTGCCCGCTGACGGATGCGACCAAACACTTGGTGAACTCCCAGTCACTCGGCCGCATGAAGTCCTCCGCCTTCCTCATCAACACCGGCCGCGGTCCCCTGGTCGATGAAGCCGCGCTTGCCACCGCTCTCAACGAAGGCCGCATCGCCGGCGCCGGGCTCGATGTCCTCTCCGTTGAGCCGCCAAAAGCCGGCAATCCACTCTTCACCGCGAAAAACTGCCTCATCACCCCGCACATCGGCTGGGCCAGCCGTGAAGCCCGCGAGCGCCTCATCAATGCCACCGCCGCCAACCTGCGCGCCTTCCTCGAAGGCGGTCCCGTCAACGTTGTTAGTTAGACCAGGGCGGGGCTATTTGATATTCCCCAACTCCACGTCTCCCTCCACAAGTCCCAGCGCCCATTGAATGCCGCCAAGGATGTGTTGCTGGTAAGTATTGGCGATTTCCGGGCTGTTTTTGCGTTCCTTGGTATCCACCTTCCAGGTCGGATCCCAGACGTCCTCGCGGTGTCCCAATGACGTGTAAAACACCCGGCCTTTGCCGAATGGCTTGCACCATGAGATCGGGAAATAGCCGGGCGTCTTCTCATTCGGATGCGCATCCAGCCCCATCAGTCCATGCACCTTCGCTTTGTCGAAGGTCTTGATGATGTAGATCTCGTCAAACACCCGCCACATCGAGGGGATCATCTTCGTCGCGGGATGCGTCGGATCATGCAGAATGGGCTGAACCTGAACCTGAGCCTTGTGCGTCTCGAACTCGC
>JAXMIV010000579.1:0-7700 GCA_034377045.1 Prosthecobacter sp.
TCTTGCTGATCTTGTCCACCATGTGGACCGGCAGACGAATCGTCTTGGACTGGTTGGCCAGCGCGCGCTTGATGGATTGCTTGATCCACCATGCGGCGTACGTGGAAAGCTTGCCGCCCTTATTGGGGTCAAAGCGTTCCACCGCCTTCATCAGGCCGATGTTGCCTTCGGAGATGAGATCCAGGAGGGGCAATCCGTAGTTGGCGTAATCCTGGGCGATTTTGACCACCAGGCGCAGATTCGCACGGATCATGTGCGAACGCGCCTCCGGGTCACCGCGTTTGATGCGTTCGGCGAGATCAACCTCCTGATCGGGTGTCAGCAAGTCCGTCTTGCCGATCTCCCTCAGGTAGATCTTAATGCCGCCGTCGAGTTCCATGTTTGACATTTGCTAGGTATAACGATGCAGATTTGCTCTTCTTGGCTATCCCCATTAATACGCAGGGGGTCGGCAGACTAGCATGAGATCACTGGACTTTCTTCTCATTTTTTCAAAAGCAACTTTTCTGCCAAATCTTCACAATGGAACCCGGGCGGAAGCCCAGAGAGGACTGCGACCAGAGTTTGCCATCCACCGTTGAACAAAAGTTTCGCCGTCCCGTCAACAAAATTTCCAGAAAAAGTTAACCTTCATTAAATAATTATTGCGTCCTGGGGTCCGGTTGAGAAGCGCGAAACGCCTGAATCGAGCCTTGCCAGACGATTCTGGGGGTGCTATTACTCTGCAATTGATGAAGAGCCGGAAGGATGAAAGTTTAGCAAACTTGGCCCATAAAGTTTTCTAAAATTTAGCACTTTTTGTTCTAATTCTAAAAATATCTTGCGGCAGCTAGGTATTGCGTGCTAGTATTGCATTAATTGCGGGTATAGCTTAGTGGTAAAGTTCCAGCCTTCCAAGCTGGCCATGTGGGTTCGATTCCCACTACCCGCTCCAGAACAGGACACGCTTTACAACTTCAACTCCCGCCGCCTATGCGAGTTTCCTTCACTCCGCGTCTGATCGCCATTTTATTGGGTATGGCTGTTGCCATCCCTTCAGGGAACGCCCTAGCCCAGGCTGCCTGCGACGACATCTCTAGAGACGTCACCGCCGCCATCCTCAAAGACACTGACAAGACCTTGATGATCGTCGAGGACGCTTTGGTGATCAATGAGGCCTGCGCCGCCGACATCATCAGGGCGGCCATCCTCGCTTCCCATGCGGATGCGGCTCTAGCCAATCAGATCGTCCAGACCGGGATTTCCGTGGCCCCCAAGATGGCCGGCGTCATTACAGATGCCGCCAATTCGGTGGCTCCAGGCGCCATCGTGGCCTCATCGACCGAGGTCACCGCCGTGGCAGTTCCCACAAGCAGCGGCAAAAATATGGGCAAAGTCGTCCTTCCCGTCATCACCTCTGAGATTGAGGAAGAGTTTGCCCCCGTTTCCTCCAGCATCCGGGGCATTTACCTGATTCAGCCGCCGCCATCGGGATTCCCTCCTCGCAAGGACTGCGATTGCCCGATTTCTCCCAGCACGAGCACCCCGTAAGAGAGCTTGATCGGTTCATTCAACGAGCATTCTCCCATGCGCATCTCGATCAAACTCGTCTGTGCCGCTGTCCTGGCGATTTCGGCGCTCACCGCCTCCGGGCAGGGTCTGGTCGCGATACAGAATTACTCGGGCGATTTTGAGTCGGATGAGCCGCTGACCTGGAGCGTTGGCATCAGGGGTGGCTATGATTCGTTGAACTACAAGGTCGATTCACCCTTCGTGGATGATTTCGATTCCTATTATGTACAGGGCGGGATCGGCGCCACGTTTGCGGACGCAGATCCCACCACGCCTTGGAATGTGGCGGTCGACCTGGGAATGATTCACTACCTGGACGATATTCCCCGCTACGACGATAATTTTTATAATGCCAGGGTGGCGTTTAACATCGTCCACCAACTGTCGGAGCGATTGAAGGTCAGCGACAATTTCTACGTCGCCTACGAGTCGCAACCGAATATTGCGACGGGTGCCACCACCACATTGTATAATGGCCAGTATCTCTATGGTTTTAACAACTTCAACGTGAGCTATGCTTGGTCTCAGCGGTTTTCGACGACGACCTCGCACACCATCGACGGCATCAGCTACCAGGATGATGTCGTGTCAGGCTTGGAAGATCGCCTTTCGAACCTGATCGCCCAGCAATTCACGTACGCGCTCACCAAGCGCACCAGCCTCTCGGCTGAGTACCGTTTTCGCATGACGAGCTACCGGCATCGCAGTGACGTCGATTCTCAGTCCCACTTCGTACTGGCTGGCATCGACCATGCCTGGAGCGAACGTTCGAGCGGCTCCTTCCGGGCAGGCGCGGAATTTTTTCGGTCGGATCGCACGAATTCCACCGCGCCATATGCAGAAATGGCCCTCAACTACAAAGTCGCCAGGCAGACCTCGGCTCAATGGTTTGGCGCGCTTGGCTTTGATGGCGCGGAATTGGGTGGCTTCGACAGCCGCTACTCCCTGCGGACCGGGCTGAGCCTCAACCACCAGATCAACAAGCGGATCGCCGTGAATGGCGGGGCCGCCTACTCGTACAGCGAATTTGATGGCGGCGGCATCGGCGATATAACCGAGCATTCGGTCTCTCTTTCGGCCGGCCTGTCCTATTCCATCCTTGAAAATGTCGCCCTGGATGCCCGCTATACCTACTCGATTCTCCGTTCAGACGATTCCATCCGTGAGTTCGATCGCAACAATGTTTCCCTTGGCGTGACTGCCTCGTTTTGATCTCCCTGCCCAACAGCCAACGGAAGGCAAAACCCACGCCAGCGGGCGGGTCAAACCCTCGCTGGCGCTGAATGAAGAGCAAAGCGTTTAATCTCTCCAAAATATCAGCCTAACCTCATGAACGAAGCGGGTTCTGAACTTCAACGGCAGGCGCTAGATTCCTGGCAGGTCATCCGCAATCGCATCGGCCTGATCTTCCTTTCGCTTCTCCTGGTCTTCGCCACGGCGGCGATCCTCACCTACATCATGCCGCGCAAATACCGCGGCCGGGTGGAGATGAAGATCGAGCGTGTCTCCAACAAGCTCCAGGTGTTCCAGCGCAACCAGGATGACTTCGCTGCGCCCAGTGATGTCATCATCAAAAACGAATACGAGACCATCACCAAACCGGAGACCCTTTATCCGGTGGTGGAAAAACTCCAGCTCGCCAAACGCTGGACCCTGCCCAACCGGCAGGCGGCGCTGGGCAAACTGAAGGGAAATCTCGAGACCCAGTCCAGTGTACGTTCCGACTTCGTCGTCATCGAGTTCTATGATCAGGACTCCAATACCGCCGCGGAAGTCGCGAATGCGGTGGCGGCCAGCTACATGACGCGCCGCAAGGAAGTCGATGGCAAACAGAAAGAGGAAGCGCTGCAGATGGTCAGCAAACAGATCAGCGAGCAGGAACAGCTCCGTGACAAGGCCCGGCTGAAGATGCAGGAAGCGAAGAAGAAAGGCGGCATTGTCGGCGATTGGATGTCATCCGGTCCGCTTTCCACCACGCCGGGTTCAGAAGTGCGGACCTCGGAAGATTCCATGTTCGCTTCGCGTGAGCAGGCCCTCTTTCAATCCGAACAGGAGGTGAACACCCTTTCCTCCGAACTCAATGAATTGAGCAAACTCGAAGGCGATGACCTCGTGGCGCGCGCCGGCGGCCTGAAACTGGAGAACCAAAACGTCGCCGCCATGACCGGGCAGTATCAGGAAGCCCAGGTCAAACGGGAAGGCCTGACGCAGGAGGGGCTCGCCCGCAAGCACCCACAGGTGCAGGCCCTGGACAGCCAGATCACCAAATACAAGGAGATGATCCTCGCCGCCGCGCAGGCGCACATTGCCGGTCTCCAGAACCGTCTGGACGCCGCGCAGAAACGCTACGAATCGCTGAAGAACTCCAACAAGGAAGCGAAGACCGAGCACCTCGACCAGCAGTCCTCTCTCGACGAGTACAAAACCGCCAAGGACGATCTCGCCTATCTGGAGAGCGTGCTGCTGAAACTGAAGGAACGTTACACCGAAGAGAAGGCCGGCCTCGAACTGATCAAGTATCCCGCCACGATTTATGCCAATGCCGAGCCCGAAGCACGGCCGGCGAAGCCGAATGTCCCGCTGAACCTCGCTTTGGGCGGCATCCTCGGCCTTATGTTCGGCCTCGGCCTGGCCTTTTTTTTGGAATACATGGACACCACGGTGAAGAGCCTGGATGACGTCGAACGCTTCCTGGGGGTGCCCGTGCTGGCGGTGATCCCCACCGGGGTCGGCGTGCTGCATCGCAGCAGCGGTTTCAATCCGGACGCGGAAGCCTATCGCATTCTGCGGACTAACATTGAGTTTAACCGCAAAAATCCCCACGCAAATTGCCTGACCGTCGTCAGCGGCGGCGCCGGCGAAGGCAAATCCACGACGCTGGCCAACCTGGCCTTCATCTGCGCGCAGGGCGGCTACAGCGTGCTGTTGATTGACGGCGATCTGCGCCGTCCGAGCATGCACACGCATTTCGATGTCAGCAACTCCGTTGGCCTAACCAACTACCTGACTCAAAACGTTCAGCTTGAGGACGTCGTCGTTCGCACCCCGGTGGAGAATCTCTACTTCATGCCCAGCGGCATGCTGCCCGCGGATAGCGCCGGCATTTTGAATTCCCAGCGCATGTCCGGGCTCATTGCGGATGCGAAGAGCCGCTTCGATCTCGTGTTGATCGACTCACCGCCAATCCTGGGTGTCAGCGACGCTTCCGTTCTCGTCAATGAAGCTGACCTCACCCTCATCGTTTGCCAGCATCGCAAGCTGCCGCGCCACATGCTCATGCGCGTGAAGCAAACCATCGAAAACGTCGGCGGCACCGTCCTCGGAGTCGTGCTGAATAATGTCGACGTGCGCAGCGATTCGCAATACCAGTACTACACCAGTTACTACACCTACTACTCGCCGAACAACAGCCCCGCTGTTCCCGGGGGCCGTCCGGAAAAGCGCAGGAAGCCGCGAAATGCGGGCTACGCCCCCAACGCGCCAAACTACCACGGCTCCGGCAATGACCTGTATTGAACCCGAGCGAACCACCACGATCATGAAAATCCTCCATGCTATCCTTGCCGCCGCGCTCCTTCTCGCTGCGCCGGCCGCTTTGGCGCAGAGTGGCGAAATCCCATTGCGTCCCGGTGATCGAATCACCATCTCCATTGGCGCCATCCCGGACAATGAAGTGGCGCAGATCAAAGGCGTCTACACCATCGGCGACAACGGCAGCGTCAACTTGCTGTACATCGGCGAGGTTCGTGCCAGTGGACTCAAACCCTCCACTCTGCAGCGCACCATTGAGCAGACCTACATCGCCCGCGAAATCTATACCCGGCCCAGTGTTCTCGTTTCCATTGACGGCGGCGATGCCACCTCGCGGCAGGTTTACGTCACCGGCGTGCAAAAGCCGGGCGCGGTGCCTTTCAGACAGGGGATGACCCTCTCCCAGGTGATCCAGATGGGCGGCGGGCCGACGCCGTTTGGCAGCTTGAGAAAAGTGAAGTTGGTGCGCGCGGGCCGTGCACCGACCGAGCACAACCTTTCCAAATACACGGGCAATGCCACCGTCGATGTGATCGTCCAGCCGGACGACCAGATCATCGTGCCCGAATAAGGCCAGACCGTGTCCCGCAAATCGCCTGATCCCGCGCACCAAGCCGCCTTCGCGGAAGTGCGCGCGATTTATGCCGAATTGGAGAAACGTCCCCTAGAGCGGGATTGCCAGCTCCGCACGCAGTGCTGCCATTTCCGCCTAACCGGAAGGACGCCACACCTCACGCTCGGAGAAGCACTCTTTGCCGCTCAAGGTGTGCGCGCCAGCGGGCGCAAGACTGTCAAACCGCATCCCGATGGCGCCTGCCCTCTGCTGGGTCAAAATGGCCGCTGCACCATTTATGAGCATCGGCCCTTCGGTTGCCGCACTCATTTCTGCGAAGCCGCCGGCGGCATGTACCCGCGCAAGCACATCGCCGATCTCATCCAGCGGCTCGAAGCGCTCGATGAAAAACTCGGTGGAGACGGTTCGCGGGAGTTGGAGCCGGCGGTTGGGGATGCACTGGCGAAATTCTGAGGCTAATGTAGCTCGCCATTCCAATGTCGAGATGGTGCTCTTGCCGACTGAGACACGACTCGACATTGGAATGGCGAGCTACGGCCGGCGCTTGGCGCGGTCAAAGCGGCGTTGGCGTTCGTCGGCGCTGATCTCGGTCGGCTTGGGGGTGGCGGGAGTGGCCTCGGGAGCGGTGGCGGGTTGCGATGGTTTTGGTTGGGCCGTTGTTAATCTCTTGAGATGCCTTGCTGTTGCCGGCGCCGGCCGCCTAACCGATGATTGTCGCCGCCAGCCGGCGAAGGCCCATTCGGGCATCTTCCAGCCGGTGCGTGTCACCAGGGCTTCCAGGAGCATCAGGAGCAACGTCGCCACCAGAAGAGAGCCATTCATGTCGGAAAAGCGCACCGTCTTTGGGTTGCGCCAGGCTTGGTGAAGGTCGAGCAATTCACGTCCGCCGCTGGCTTTGGAAACCGCGCGCAGTTCTTCCACCCGAGACTCATCAAAGGCCCATTCCGTGCTGGTGCCGATCAGTGTTGGCCCAAAGGTCAGCGCCTGCTTGCCGACCTGAATCGCGCCGCGAATCATCTCGCCTTCAGGAAGCTCCGCGCTGGCCTGATAGTGGCCCGGAGACAGGCGCTCCCAAGCCAGTTCATGCGGCCCTTCGGCGCGCGGACCGTGGGCGAGGAGAATGCGCGGCGCGTTGGCGGAGAGGCGCGGCTCCCAGCTTTCATCATGCAGCAGGTCGAGCTTCAACGTGGTGCCTTCCATGCGATGGCGCAGGCCGATGCCGGGCGGAAGATTTTCGCCCATGAGCCAGCGGACCAGCGTTTGCAAAAGATCGCCGTAACCCGGCCAGGCGCGAATGAGCTTCGAATGCTCGCCACCTAAAGGGAAACTGACGGCCGCTGTGCGGCCAATGCCGCGCTGACCGAAGGACACCAGCGGCGCCGAGTACTCATCGCCGGTGATCAGCGCCTGGCTGGCCCAGTCGCGCAGGTAGCTGAGGTTATAGCCATCTGCTTGCTTCAGCCAATCCAGCGTCTGGCCGCTGATTTCAAACCAGCCTCCAGCGGGTTTGGTATCGACGGGATCTTCGATGAAGGCACTGCGCGCCACGGCCACGGTTTCCTGGCTGAAGATGCTCGGCAGTTCTTCCGCCTTGTTGGTGTAGAAAATGCGACCCTTGCCCAACTTGGCGATGTCGTCCAGCAGCCACGCATCCGGATCAGCGCGTGAGCCCAGCGCGATCACACTTATCGTGCCGCCATTGGCGATGATTTCGGCGATCAAATCCTTGTAGTCGCCCGGTTCCTCGGAGTCCGCGGCATCGGAGAAGAGAATGATGTGCCGCTGACCCGCCGGTGCATTCTTCAATTGATCCCACGCCGCCTTCAGGCCGTTGTAGACAAAGATGCCGCCGCCGGTGCTCTCAATGCGCCGGACCGCGCTCTCCATCTTGTCTCGATTCGGCCCCACGGATTGCAGCGGCACCATCTCATGCGCTTCACTGTCCACCGCGAAGACCGTCAAGAGATCCTGCGGTCCCAGGAAGCGAATCGCGTTGGCCGCGCCCTCGTCGACCAGCGACATTTTGGTGAAGCCATTCGCCACG
>JAXMIV010000580.1:0-2703 GCA_034377045.1 Prosthecobacter sp.
CTGATGAAGCTTATCTGCGCGAGTCCATCCTCGAACCCCGCGCCAAGACCGTCTCCGGTTTCGAGCGCGGTGAATACGCCATGCCCAGCTACGTCGGCGTGGTGACTGAGTCGCAACTCGACTCCCTGATTCTGTTTATCAAGAGTTTGAAGTGAGCGATCGAAATCCATGCCGCGCGGACGACCAATCTAAATTCATCACTGTCCCCACCCTGATCACCATGAGTACAGACTTCCAGAATCCTCCCTCTCAAATCGAAATAGGCGATGGCTACTATTTCCTCGTTATCGTTGAGAACGATCAGGTCACGCATTACACGCCCAATGTCAGCCTATCCCATGCAGACTTCGTGAAGAGGAAGGTTGGGACGCTGCCTGCAGGTGCCTGGGTTGGGTCCGCGACGAAGAATGACGGCTACTTGACGGCCATCAACTCCTTCACCTTCTACCAGAATCAACTTCCCGGCCCGCCTGAGGTGCAAAAGGCGATCCATGAGAAGTTTCGCTAGCCAGCTTGTTCAGGGCGCTGAATGCGGTGATTCCGGAAGGGGTAGCAGGGAGCGCTGATATCCGTACTTTTCCTCTTCCTCCCTTGACCGCCGCCCCTCCTTGCCTTTCCTTGCCCGTTCCCCCTTTTCCGATGAGCGCCCTCGCCAATCAAATCCGCAAAGCCGATGTCCTGGTTGAAGCCCTGCCGTACATGCAGAGCTTTCGCGGATGCATCTTTCTGATCAAGGTCGGCGGCAGCGCCATGGAAGATCCAGAGCAGGTCGACAGCTTTTTGCGCGACGTCGTGTTCCTGGAAGCCGTGGGCATCAACCCCGTGATCGTTCATGGCGGCGGCAAGGCCATTTCCAAGGCCATGCAGGCTTCCGGCCTGGAGGCAAAGTTCGTCAACGGCCTGCGCGTGACGGATGAGGAAACCATCAAAATTGTCGAAGACACACTCGCCCGGGTGATCAATCCGGAGATCGTCAACAAGATCAATGCCTTCGGTGGCAAAGCCGTCGGCATTCCCGGCACGGAAGTATTTCGGGGCGTGAAGATGAAGGGCGACCTGGGCTGGGTGGGCGAGGTGGTCGATTGCAAGCTCGGCCTGATCCAGGCAGCGGTCGCGGGTGAATTCGTACCCGTGGTTTCTCCCGTGGCTCGTGAAGGCGTCTCCGGAAGAACCCTGAACGTGAATGCCGACCTCGCGGCCTGCGCGCTGGCAAAGCGCCTCAAGGCCACCAAACTCATCTTTCTCAGTGATGTGCGCGGGGTGATGCATGACCCGGCGGATGAAGGCACCCTGATCCCCAGCCTGGACCCGGATGCGATCCAGCGCCTGAAGAAGGACAATGTCATCAGCGGCGGCATGATTCCAAAAGTGGATTCCTCTCTCGAGTCCCTGCGAGGAGGCGTCGGCAAAGTGCACCTGATTGATGGGCGCATCCCGCACGCCCTCATCCTGGAAATCTTCACGGATGTCGGGATTGGCACGGAGATCCATTTGTGATCCGCCGGCAGTGCAGGACTAACAAGCTTTAAGATAGGATTAACAGGATGATTGCCAGTACTGATTTTGACCCGGCGTGGCTCGAAAAATACGTCATGCCCAATTATGGCCGCTTTCCCGTGTGGCCGGAGCGCGGCGAAGGGCCGCATGTGTGGGATCGCGATGGCAAGAAGTACCTCGACTTTGCCGGCGGTGTCGCCGTGTGCCCGCTGGGACATGCGCATCCGGAAGTCTCGGCGACCATCGCCGAACAGGCGCGGACACTGATCCATGTGTCGAACTGGTATTGCATTCGCGGCCAGGCGGAACTGGCGCGGGCGCTGGTCGAGGATGTCGTCGGCATTCCCGGCAAATGCTTCTTTTGCAACAGCGGCGCGGAAGCCAACGAAGGCATGATCAAGCTGGCGCGGAAATACGGCGTCACCAAACCGAAGGCGGATGGCAGCCCGCGCTATGAAATCATCACCTTCACCGGCTCCTTTCACGGCCGGACCTTTGGCGCGATGAGCGCCACGGCCCAGGAGAAAATCCACGGCGGCTTCGGTCCGATCGTGCCCGGCTTTGTCTATGCCCCTTTCAATGACATCGCCGCCCTGGAGGCAGCTATAACCGATACAACGGTGGCCATCCTGCTCGAGCCCGTGCAGGGTGAAAGCGGCGTGAATCCGGTGACTCCGGAGTTTCTGCGCGCGGTCGATCGGCTGTGCAAACAGCGTGATCTGCTGATGCTTTTCGACGAAGTGCAGTGCGGCCTGGGAAGAACCGGAGAACTCTGCGGCTGGCGCTCCATCATTGGCGGCAATGAGATTCAGCCGGATGCGCTGAGCTGGGCCAAGTCCATCGGCAGCGGCTATCCTCTGGGCTCATTCTGGGTCAAAGACCGTCCGCTGGGTGGGACACATGAGACTCGCCTCTGTGATCTGCTCGGGCCCGGTTCGCATGGCACCACCTACGGCGGCTCTCCTCTCGCCTGCGCGGTCGGCCTAGCCACTTTGAAAGTGGTTTTGCGCGACAAGCTGCCGCAACGCGCCGCCACTCTGGGGCGCGAGATTGCCGAAAAGGTCACCGCCTGGCGGCACCCGCTGATCCGGGAAGTGCGCGCGTTCGGCATGATGATCGGCTTTGAACTGGAGGAGGAAAAGATCGCCGCTCTTGAAGCGGTGAAGGCCTCCGGCAAAGTCGCCTCCATTTATGCCGCCAAGGCGA
>JAXMIV010000581.1:0-3700 GCA_034377045.1 Prosthecobacter sp.
ATCGCCAAGACGCCGCGCAAGGCCTCCAAGACCAAGGACATCACCGGCGGTCTGCCGCGGGTGGCCGAGCTTTTCGAAGCCCGCAAGCCGAAAGATGCCTGCGAAATCGCCAAAATCGACGGTACGGTGGAAATCGGCGGTCTCGTCCGCGGCAAGCGCCGGGTCGTCATCACTGATGGGCGCACCGGTCAGCAGGAAGAGCACCTCATTCCCCGCAGCAAGCACATCCTCGTCTTCAACGGCGACCATGTCAGCAAGGGTGACCAGCTCACTGACGGCCCTGTCGTGCCGCATGAAATCCTGGAGATTCTTGGACCTCAGGCCCTCCGCGAGCATTTGGTCAACGAGGTGCAGGAAGTTTACCGCGCCCAGGGCGTGGATATCAACGACAAGCACGTCGAAATCATCATCCGCCAAATGCTGCGCAAGGTGAAGGTGACCGATACGGGTGACACCGAGTTCCTCTGGGGTGACCAGGTGGACCGGACGGAATTCGAAAAGGAAAACGACCGCGTGGTCGAGGAGGGGGGCAAGCCGGCCGAGGCGGAGCCGGTCCTTCTCGGCATCACGAAGGCGTCTCTGGAAACCGAGTCCTTCATCTCCGCCGCCTCCTTCCAGGACACCACCCGTGTGCTCACGGAAGCCGCCACCTTGGCAAAGTCTGATTACCTGCGCGGGTTCAAGGAAAACGTCATCATGGGGCACCTGATTCCGGCCGGATCTGGCTTCCTTGGGAACCGTTCATTTGAACTCACTGAGACGGAAAAACCGATTCTGACCGGTCGTGACCGGGAGGAAGAGGACGATCTGATGCGCGCCTAGCCCGCATCTTGGCGGGGCCTAAATAGGCCCCAAAATGGCCTTCCTCAAACCCCTGTCCAGCGTCTGCTGGCAGGGGTTTCTGGGCTCTGGGTTTCAGGCGCCGAGCAAAGGCCCGCCGCTAAAGCGAAATCGCTCAAATCTGGCAAAAAAACGATAGGTGAGTGAAGATTTCACGTTCAGGCCTCCCGATCGAAAACTCCATGCCAATAAACCGCTTTTTTCTTGGCATAGGGACTTCCTTTGTGTTTCATGGGTGTCCAGCTAAAAAAATGCTTTCCAATCTTCATTCCCAGACGCCGCAACAAGTCGGCGAAAATGCCTGTCCCGGGATGCCGACACTCTCGGTTTGTGAGCGGAAAAGCTTCGCTAAACGACTGTTTATGAACGAATTACGACACTCTGTCTTTCTGCGGTAATCTATGCAAGCACACATCGCGCCAAGACAAGCTTTACGTCGAATTTCGTTCGCTCCAGCGGATTGGGAAATTCCGTGGAAATTCGGGATTAATCCTATCCCGGCCCTCTAATCCGCTTTCTGACGCCCTGATTTTTGCCCTTTTTTGCCCTTTTTTGCCCTTTTTGTCTCGAATGTCCCCTCGCCCTGCCATGAATACGAACTCCAAACAGCCTTCAATTCCTGAGCGCCTGACTCGCTGTCTGCGTCACAGTTTCTGTAAGGTTCCGATTACCTGTCTGCTGCTGCTGCAGTTTGTGCTCTGGAGCGTGCAGGTCAGAGGCGCACCATTTTCCTGGGATGGTAACAGCGGCGACTGGAACATCGCCAACCCCCAATGGAATGGTGGTACCCTCTGGGTCAACGACGGCGCTGGCGATGCCATTTTTGGCGGCACCCCGGGGACTGTGACCGCGACTATTCCCATCAACTTGAATAGCCTGACCTTCAATTCCAGCGGCTATCTGGTGCAGGGATCGAGCCTCAACATGGCGTTCCCAAGCATCACTGTTACCAACTTGGGCGACACGGCGACCGTCGCTTCCGAGATCACGGGCAGCTTCGGGCTGGCGGTCAACGGCCTCGGCAGGCTGATCCTGAGCGGCAACAACACCTTCATCGGTGGGGTCAATCTGGGTGATGGCATTCTACAACTGGGCAGTCCCGGAGCTCTCAATTCCAATGCGGTCTCCTTTGGCGCTGCTGCGACGGGTGTGCTTCGTCTGGCTGGCAATAGCGTGGCGTTGGGCGGGTTGTCCACGGACCCGACTAACCCGGGAACGGCGGCAGTCGAAAATGCCAGCGCAACCCCGGCCGTCCTGCAGGTGAATCAGCCAGCGACTACGGTCAGCACGTTTGGCGGGCAGCTTCGCGACGGCACTGGCGGCGGCGCTCTGTCTTTGGCAAAGACGGGTAATGGCAGCCTGGTTTTGACCAACAGTTCCAACAGCTTTACCGGCGACGTCTCCATCAAGTCGGGAATTGTTGTGATCAGTGATGGCGGGCAGCTCGGCTCGGGTACCACAGCCATCTCAGTCACGGGTATTGCCAATACCGGGAACCCTGGTTACAGCGGCGGCAGCCTGATCCTCGCAGGTCCCGGCACTGGTGCGGGAATGACCCTTAACCGTGAAGTCTCCGTGTCCGGCCGCGGTCCGGGCGCCGCGAATGCGACGGGCGGTCTCATCAGCGTGGGCAACAACACCATCGCCGGTGGTTTGGTGGTCGCGTCGGGTGCATCGGAGGGCCGGGTGCTGGCGACTCACGGCATTACCACGATCAGTGGCGGTTTGGACTTGGGGGCTGGCGCCGCCCAGGTATTCTACGGGAACGGCAACTATGTTATCAGCGGCCAGGTAACCGGCAGTGAGATCGCCACGGACCGATTCATCAAGACTGGGCTCATCCTTGGCACCACGTTGTGGCTGCAGAATGCCAACAACAACTTCGCCCAATCCCTGCGTATCGACTCCGGCACGGTTCGTGTCTCCGACAATGCCGCCCTTGGCAGAAACCTGAGTCCCCAGTCAGTCGACCTTTTGAATGGCATGCTCGAAGTGCGCACTGATTCGCCGACAGGGTTTGCCACTCGCAACGTCTTCGCTCGTGACAACGCGTCGGCCAATATCTTTGTTGATCATGCGCTCGGCAGTTCGCTGATCAATCAAACGGTGACTTTTGGCAATCTGCGTGCGGCGAATACGAATAATACCTTCAATTTCTCGAGTCGTAACGGCTACGGGGCCAGCTTCGTGGGAGCGGGCGGTCTGATCGGCGGCGGTGGCGCCAACAACACCGTATTCAACAACAATTCCAGCGGCCTGCTGACGCTTACTGCGAATCTTTGGAATCAGAACGACGCCACGGCCCGCACTCTGACGATTAGTGGCAGTGGGGACACCGTGGTTACCGGCGACATTCTTGCTCCTAACGCGGCTCTTCATGTGTTCACCAAGAATGGGATTGGTACGCTCACCCTCGGCGGTGCCGCAGGCACCTACAAAGGCGCCACAAACATTCTCGGTGGCACGCTCTCGATCAGCAACGTGGGCGCAGTGGCGCTAACCAGTCAGATCAATATCGGCAACGCCACGACGACTTCCGGCGGGCTGACCTACACGGGCCCAACGGCGACATTGAACAAGAATCTTCTGCTCAACACCACCACCGCCAATGTCTTTATCAATGCGAGCGGTTCCGGACCATTGACCCTGACGGGGACGATCCTGAATACGGTCAATGGCGCCCACACTCTGGTATTGGGCGGCACCAACACCAATGACAACACCGTCAATTCGGTAATCCCGATCAACTCGACGCCGGCGACGATCACCAGCCTGCAAAAGATCGGCGTTGGCACCTGGGTGCTGAATCCTACGGCGAACAACACCTTCACGGGTTCGACGACGGTGTCGAACGGCACGC
>JAXMIV010000582.1:0-9628 GCA_034377045.1 Prosthecobacter sp.
TGACTGAATTTGGGCAGATAAGGGAGCAGCTCCGCTGCCATCTCCTCGGGCAAGTCCATCAGATCTTGAAAATCGGTTGAGACGCTCCATTTGTCCGGGCCTTGATGCAGGACGAAAGGCAGCACCGGCGGCAGCGGCAGGCCGTGCTGCTTTTCATGGATCTGCCAGATATCCAGCAAGTAAGCCAGCAGCCGTAGCGGCATCGTAGGGTCCACGGTAGTTTGGTGTTCAAAGAGCAAGTAAAGCAGAAGTTCCCGCCCACCAGCTCTGGCCGAAAAGAGAAGGTCGGAATGGGCCTGCTGCAGGCTATGCTTCACAAAGCTGGCCGGCATCGGCGTCAGCGACCCCCAATCGATGCGGGCGGACACAGCCTGTGGCAAATGACCTTGGAAAAAGGCCGCCGCTCGTTCCGGTTCAGCAAAGACCGCCTTGAAGTAGGCGTCATTCGGATGCGTGGTCAGGTCGAATTCGAAGTCGGACACCCCTCCATCCTCAATCAATCGCCAGCTAATTGCAACAACTGCCGGGTGCGAGAACTCAAGCCACCGCCGCTTTCAAATCCCGCATCGCCTGCCCCATGTCCGCGGGGCCGAAGGCTGACGTCCCGCAAACAAAAAGGTTCGCGCCATTCGCCTTGGCGATCGGTGCCGATTGCAGATGGATGCCGCCGTCCACCTCCAGGTGGTAGCCCAGGTTGTGCGCCCTGCGGTAATCACGCGCCGCCGCCAGTTTCGGCATCGTTTCCTTTTCCAAAAAAGGCTGCCCGCCAAAGCCAGGCACCACCGTCATGATCAACAGCAGATCAACGAATGGAAGATAAGGCACCGCCGCTTCAAAAGGCGTGTCCGGGTGCAGCGCGATCCCGCAATCAAGCCCCGCCGCCTTGATCTTCTTCAGCGTCTCCTCCACTGACGTGTCGTAACGCGCCTCGACATGAATGGTGATGTTGTTGGCGCCGGCGGCGATAAAACGCGGCACATAGTGATCCGGGCGATGAATCATCAGATGCACGTCCAGATACATGAGGGAGTTTTGGCGCACGACCTGCACCATTTGCGGCCCAAAGGAAATGTTGTCGACGAAGTGGCCGTCCATGACATCCAGGTGCAACCGCTCCGCGCCCGCACTCGCGGCACGCTCCACCTCCGCGCCCACCTTGGACCAATCGGCGGCGAGCAGGGACGGCAGGATCAGGGGGGTATCAAAGGTCATAGTCAGTTCCGTTGACCAAGAATGCGGAAACCAATCCGCGCAACTTTGAAGTTTGAACTTCGGACTTATCGGTTAACGGTTTGGCAATGTCCGACCCGCTGACCGATCTCTATTCCGACGACCATTACATGCGCGAGGCGCTGCGGATGGCCCGGAAGGCCGCCAGCCATGACGAAGTGCCCATTGGCGCCATCATTGTGCATGAGGGCCGGGTCATCGGCCGCGCCTGGAACCAGGTGGAGACGCTGAAGGACGCCACCGCCCATGCGGAAATGCTCGCCCTCACCCAGGCGGAAAGCGCCATCGGCGACTGGCGGCTCAGCGATTGCGACCTGTACGTCACCAAGGAACCCTGCCCCATGTGCGCCGGCGCCATCGTCCATTGCCGCATCCGGCGCGTCATTTTTGGCTGCCCTGATCCCAAAGGCGGCGCCGCCGGCGGCTTCTGGAATCTCCTCCAGTCTCCGAATCTCAATCACCGCTGCGAGATCAGCAGCGGCATTTTGGGTGACGACTGTGTCACGATCTTGAAGGATTTCTTCGCCGAGGCCCGCCGCCGCAAAGCCGAAGGCTTGCTGCACACCAAGGGCTTGCCCGGATCTTCAGACACCATTTTCGATGGGCCGTAGCAATTTTGGAGTCAAGCCTCTAGGCGATCACTAATCCTTCCCCATCTGCCTTTCC
Organism: Prosthecobacter sp.; assembly: GCA_034377045.1. Lineage (GTDB taxonomy): Bacteria > Verrucomicrobiota > Verrucomicrobiia > Verrucomicrobiales > Verrucomicrobiaceae > Prosthecobacter. The sequence goes on from JAXMIV010000582.1 coordinate 1,897, forward strand.
CATGGTCTCCTCCGCACCCACCGACAAACCCAGCACGCTGGAAAAGGCTCTGAAGATCAATCTCTCCCACCGCATCTACGGCACCTTTGCCGAGATCGGCGCGGGCCAGGAGATCGCCAACTGGTTCTTCCGCGCCGGCGGCGCTTCCGGAACCGTCGCCAAGACCATGTCCGCCTATGACATGACCTTCAGCGACGAGATCTATGGCAAAAGCGTGCGTTATGTCTCGCGCCAGCGCATGATCGCCATGCTCGATCACGAATACCAAATCGTCGAGCAGCGCCTCAAGGCCAAGCGTGGCGCCACGACCACCTTCTTCGCTCTCGCGGATACGGTGCGCGCGCGCAGTTATAAAGACATTCACGGAGAATGCCATGGCTGGATGGGCCTGCGTTTTCAAACCGAACCCGGCGGCCCGCCCAATGACATTCAGCTTCACGTGCGCCTGCTCGATGTCTCCAATCATGCCCAGGCGGAGACGCTCGGCATTCTCGGCGTCAATCTCATCTACGCGGCTTTCCATCTGCGCGAATACCTCTCGGTCTTTCTGCGCAGCTTGATGAACGAACTCGATCGCAAACGCCTCGAGATCGACATGGTGGACTTCACCGGTCCGGCCTTCATGTCGCCAGGCTACGAAGATCGAATCGTCGCCATGGAATTGGTGCGCGCCGATCTCGCGGATGCCGCCTTGTTTGGCGCCAATGGCGAGATTTTGCAGGCAGCGGATGCCCTCTACGACAAGCCCGTCTTCATCAGCCGCGGCACCTTCGATCCCATCACCCGCGTGAACCTCGACATGCTCGATCGCGGCCGCACGGCGTTCGTCAGCGACTTCGGCGAAGAAGCCGCCGACCACGTCGAAGTCCTCGAAATCACCATGCACAACCTGCTCTGTGTCGGTGACGAATGCTCGATCGCCTATGACAACTTCCTCGCCCGCGCCGATATCCTCCAGGCTCTCGGCAAGAACGTCCTGATCTCCAAATACGCCGAGTTTCACCGCCTCAGCGGCTTTGTCGCCCGCTACACACAAAAGCCCGTCGGCATCGTGCTTGGCCTGCCGCTCTTTGAAGAGCTCTTCAATGAACGCTGGTACTCTGATCTCGACGGCGGTCTTCTGGAAGCCTTCGGCCGCCTCTTTCGCAACCGCGTGCGCCTGTACGTCTATCCCGCCGGCGATCCGATGACCGGTCACATCCGCACGGCCCGGGAAGCCCGTGTCGCGCATGCCCAAAGCCATCTCCTGAAATACCTCCTGGAGATCCACTCTGCCCAAGTCATCGAAGAGGGCCTGGAAGAATGCATCTTCCAATCCAGCGCCAACATCCGCCAAATGATCCGCAACAACGACCCCCAATGGCGCACCCTGGTGCCTGAGATCGTCTTGGAACGGGGAGCATGGGCGCAGGCTGAACTCGCCCAGCCCGCCACTTAGCACCCACGCGCCCTCCGACCAGTCCGACAAATTGCAAGACCCGCGCATCCCTCGCGTTTCAGCCGCACCATGCGCAGCCTAACCTCGAAGACACTCGTGTACGCCGCCCTGTTGACGGGCTGCGCCCTCCCCGGTCTAATCGCCCAAACACCCACCCCGGCTCGCGCCAAGCCCAATGTCCTCTTCATCGCGGTGGACGATCTCAACCACTGGCTCGGCTACCTCGGCCGCAATAGCCAGGCCGCCACGCCGAACATCGATAAACTCGCAGCCCGTGGCGTCCGCTTCACCCGCAGTTACTGCGCCGCACCCGTCTGCAATCCTTCGCGCGCCGCGCTCATGAGCGGCATGCGCCCGGGCGAATCCGGAGTTTACGACAACAGCACCGACTGGCGCCCTTTGATCAGCGAGGACAAACCGCTGACCACCACCTTTCGCAAGGCCGGTTACTTCGTCTGCGGCTCCGGCAAAATCTACCACGGCTCCTATGAGCGGCGTAGCGAGTGGGATGACTATCTCGATGACGTGCGCAAAAGCCCCAAACCCGCCAAAGGCCAAAGCGACGGCGTCGGCGGCATCAAATTCGCGCCGATTGATTGCAAGGACGAAGACCTCGATGATTGGGACATCACCAACTACGGCATCGAGCAGCTCGGCAAAGCCCAGGACAAGCCCTTCTTCCTCGCCGTCGGTCTGCATAAGCCGCACATGCCCTGGAACGTGCCGCGGAAGTATTACGACATGTTTCCGCTCGCATCGATCAAGCTGCCGCCGACCACCGAGAACGACCTCGCCGATGTGCCGCCCGCCGGCGTGAAGATGGCCAGGCCCGAAGGCGATCACGCGGCCATGGTCGCCTCCGGCCGCTGGAAGGAAGCCATCCAGGGTTACCTCGCCGCCTGCGCCTACACCGACATGAACATCGGCCGCCTCATGGCCGCCTTTGACAAGAGCCCGCACAAGGACAACACCATCATCGTCTTCTGGGGCGATCACGGCTGGCACCTCGGAGAGAAGGAACATTGGCGCAAATTCACCCTCTGGGAGGAGGCCGCCCGCGCCCCCCTCATCTGGGTCGCGCCCGGCCTCACCATGCCTAACTCCGTGTGTGAACGCACCGTCGATTTCATGAGTGTCTATCCCACGCTCACCGACCTCTGCGGCATCCCCACGCCCGCTCATGTCAAAGGCCCCAGCATCCGTTCCTTGTTGCTCGACCCCAAGAGCGCCTGGAGTCAGCCCGGCATCACCACCTTTGGCTTCAGCAACCACGGCATCCGCACTGAAGACTGGCGCTACATCCACTACGCCAACGGCGACGAAGAACTCTACAACGAAGCCATCGACCCCTACGAATGGAAAAACCTCGCCGCCGATCCCCAATACACCGGCACCAAAACCGAACTCGCCAAAAACCTCCCCACCATCAATCAGCCCAGCGGCGGTGGCGGCAAAGGCAAAAACAAAGACAAGAAGAAGAAAGACAAGGACGAGTGAGACGCCACCGGCTCGACAGCCAAGGAGATTCGCGTGACATTGGGATGACTCTTGCCAATCATTCACTCGCAGGCCTGCTCTGCAATCATGTTCATCATCCGCTCCCTCCTGATTACCGCTGCCTGTGCTTTCATGGTTTCCTGCGGCAACCTTCCCGTTGGCACGCCGAACGCCAAGCTAACCTTCCAAGGCCACCCATCCCATCAAACCCGAAAAACCTACCACAAAGTAGTCGTCAAAGACTTTACGGGCCGCGGCGGCCTGGAACTTCGCAGCCACTTCGCCGATTCCATCGCTGACGCCATCCGCTCTGCAAGGCCCAAAGCCTCAGTGGTCCGCAATGCCATTCCGGATGCCGAAACATTGCTCATCAGCGGCAAGATCACCCGCTATAAGAATAAATGGGCCGCTCTAGACATGGGCTATACCATGTGTGCTTCAGATGGCGGGACGGGCAAGACAATCGCATCCACGACCTGCAAATGGCGATCCTCCTGTTTCCATGAGCCAAAGTCGGAAGCCGGACTCAACTGGAGCACCAGAATGGAAGCACGCTACATTGCGCCCCTGGTTCGCTAATGAGCAGGGCTCCTTAATTCCCTCGAAAGGCGCAGGAGTCGATTCCTGACAGCCCTGGCTGCATCGCCGTTAACGGTTTCAGTTGGCCGCTGACTTCCATTCATCCGACTCTCTGCCCCGATCGCGTTGCTATCCATTGGAGTACGAAGAACGGGTGCTAAATTGACTGCTCCATCGGCCTAACAATAGCCGCAGTACCGAATGGAAGACCATCACCCGCGTCGTCACTCACCTGCCCGGCGCCCCCCTGCGGTCCCCGCCCCATCTTTTGTCTGCAAATCTTCTGTCAAAACCTCCCCGTCGAAACTCACACCTCCAGGCCCCTTGCTCCAGGCCAAAAAAACCACTTGCTTTTCGGGGGCGAAATCCCCCCGGTTCCTTTGGTTCTGAACACCTATCTTCTCTTTCTCTGCGACCTCCGCCCCTTTGCATCTCTGCGGCAAAAAACCCAACCACCCCGGACTCTCTTTCCTCCCAGCGCATCTCCCTCCCAACTCCGAATTCCGACCTCAAAACTCCGAACTCCCATGCACGCCCTCGACAATTGCCGCCACGAAGCCTTCGCCTTCGCCCTCGCCGCCGGCGAATCCGTCGCGGGCGCCTACGATGCCGCCGGCTTCCACCCCAAGAACCGCAAAGCCCGCTCTGAAGCCCTCAGCCAACAGCCCGACGTCATCGCCCGCGTCAAACACCTCGTCGAGACCGTGCCCAACCTCATGGACCTGTGGCGGTCCCATGCCCCCTCGTTCGACACCATGCCCGCGCCGAGCGGACGCGAGACAGCCAGCGAAGCTGCCCGCAGGGTGAGGACGAGGGTGGCGAGTCCGAAGCAAACCGCGCGCGCGATGAACGGCTGGCTCTGGCAGGTCTTGACCGGCCGCCGCAAAGTTCACCACTTGCAGATGCAGGCCGCCCGCCTCTACGCCCGCATCAACCACTGGGACCGCGCCCCGAAAAAAGGCGACGCCCCCACCGCACCTCCGCTCCGGCTCGTTCCCGGCCCCGTCCTCCAGTCTCTCGACCTCATCAACGCCGTCAACCTGGCCTACGAGGTCCAATTCAACGTCCGCTCCCCCCTCGAATTCGAACACGAAGGCGACATGGACCCTGCCGGCGCCACCAACAAACAGAATGGAGACCCCGCCGACGCCGAGAACGCAGTCCGCCCGTACCTGTACGATCCCCTAGACCTGATTCACGGTCCCCAAGTCATCCCCATGTGGAAAAATGGGGATCGTAATCCCCATCCCCAATCCCTTGAACTTCAACCATCTACCCTCAGTAATCCCGAAAATAACGAGCAAAATAAAACGTCCCCACAGCCCTCCGAAGCTCCCCAGCTCTCCGACGCCTTGGTGAAGGACGAGTTAGCGAAGGACGGGCCATCAGACCCTAGCTCGGCTTTCCAAAGCCGAGACGAAGCCACCCCCGACTCCCACCCCGTCCCCACCGATTTAACGCTCTCCGCAAACAGCCCCTCCGCCGCCCGTATTCTCCCCATGATCTCCCTCGCGCGCGCCTTCTTCCTCACCCTCCTCTGCGGCGTCCTCTCCGCCTTCAGCGAGGATCTGGCGCCCCTTCCCCAAATCGACGACCTCTACAAAACTGACGCCCCCACCGAGCCCATCACCCTCACCGATGGCAAGACCGCCATCTACTGCCGCTACCGCACCGACCTGGGCGACCGCGTCGTCCACCAATCCCTCTGGAAAGTCAGCCCTGAGCACCCCGAACCGCAGCCCCTCGAAGCCGGCGCGCCTGATGGCTTCAGCCCTATGCTCTCCCCGGATGGCCGCTGGATCGCCTTCCTTTCCACCCGGCCGTTTCCAAATGGCAAGCCCGCCTTCACTCCCGTCCCGCCCTACTCCGACACGGCCGCCGATCTCTGGCTCATCCCCGTGACTGGCGGCAAAGCCATCCCTCTCGGCGGTCCTGCCAAGCCCTATGGCCGCATCATCACCGATCGCTTCTACGGCCGCGTCGCCTTTTCGCCCAACGGCAAACGCCTCGTCTTCGTCGCCGATGAAGGCCGCGATCCACGCACCGAAGCCGAGCGCAAAAACGACGTCATCGTCGTCCGCGAGGATCAAGGCGAGGGATACGAAGGCTACGGCCCCACGCAAATCTGGGTCGCCGATCTCGCTTCCGATCCGAAGGCCGCCACCGCCGCGACCAAAATCACCCGCGTCACCTCCGACGCCTATTGGTACGGCGATCCCCAATGGTCCCCGGACGGCGCCTTCCTCGTCGTCCACGCCAACCGCACCGCCGATCAGGAATCCGCGCGCTACAGCATCAATCACAATTTCGACCTCTGGAAAATCACCCTTCCCGGCAACAAAATCCAGCAGCTCACCACCGGTCTCGGCCCCGACTTCTCCCCGCGCATCTCGCCGGATGGCAGCCGCCTCATCTGCCTCACCTCCCCGCGCCAAGGCCCCCATATCGATGTCTTCAATCTCCTCATCGTCCCTCTCAAGGCCGGCGGCCCGCCGTCTCACGTTCTCTTCGATCATCACGGAAAGGGCGCGGATCACCCGCCGCATCTCTCACCCACGACACCTCTACCCGACGCCTGCTGGCGTGATCCGCACCGCGTCACCTTCACTTCCTATCGTGGCGTCACCACCGTGCCGCAGACGGTCGATCTCGAAGCCGGCCCGCAAGCCACTGAAGATCCCCTTCCCACCGCCGCGCGCAGTTCGCTCCTGCCGCCGTCGAATCCCAAGTTAGGCCGCCGACTTCGCGCCGCCGATGAAATCGTCCATTGGAAAAGCTTCGACGGCCTTGAAATCGAAGGCGTCCTCACCCTGCCTCCCGCCTCCGTTGCCCAGCCTCCGTTCAAGCTCCTCGTCTATCCCCATGGCGGCCCCCACCACCGCGCCAGCAGCGGCGGCGGACCGGATGTCCAAATTTTCGCCACTTCCGGTTATGCTGTTTTCCAACCCAACTTCCGCGGCTCCACCAGCTACGGCAAGGCCTTCCTCGACGCCAACCGGAGCGACTTCGGCGGCGGTGACATGCGCGATATCCTCACCGGCATCGATCACCTCGTCGAAACCGGCGTCGCCGATCGCGATCGCCAGTTCCTCTACGGTGTCAGCTATGGTGGCTTCATGACCGCATGGATGGTCGGCCGCACCCATCAGTTTCGCGCCGCCGCCGCCCAGAACTCCGTCACCGACCTCAATGTCATGTGGCATCTCAGTGACCTGCAAAGCTGGACCGAATGGGAAATGGGCGGCCTGCCCTGGGAAGTGCCGGACCGCATGCGCGCCCACAGCCCCCTGACCTTCGCTGCCGAGGTCCGCACACCGACCCTGATCCTCCATTCGCTCAATGACCGCCGTTGTCCGGTCGCCATGGGCCGCATGTTTTACCGCGCCCTGAAGGAAAACCACGTGCCCACCGAAATGGTCATCTACCCCAACGAAGGCCACGGCATCCGCCAGCTCCCCCACCGTGAAGACCTCCTCCGCCGCACCCTCGCCTGGTTCCAAAAATACGACCTGCCGAAACCCAAATCCGCGCCATGAGATCCTCGTCACACCGTCGAGAATTTTGCCTGGGTTCCAGGTCGCAAAATCTCGGCAAGCTGCCCGACGCGAAGGCGCAACAGCGCCGCGCCTTGGCAGCGGCCCAGCGGTCGCCGACAGGTCTGGTCGCGCCTCTCCAAACCGCGGGGTGCAAAACAGCCCAGCAGTTTCGCTTTCCATCCCGCCAAACGGCCCCATAATCGCGTCCCCCAAACCGCCCTATGGAACGACGCGCCAAATCCCCTGCCTGGACGATCGAAAACAGTGCCGAACTTTACGGCATTCGTGAATGGGGTCACGGTTACTTCGATGTCTCGTCGAAAGGCGAAGTCGTGGTCAATTTGAAAGACGGCAGCAAAAAGACCAAACCCGTCTCCCTCGCCCAGATCGTCAAGGGCCTGCGCGAACGCGGCACCCAGCTCCCCGTCCTCATCCGCTTCGGCGATCTGCTGCGCTGGCGCATCGATGAACTCAATGAAGGCTTCGCCAATGCGATTCGTGAAGCCAAGTACCAGGGCGTCTATCGCGGCGTTTACCCCATCAAGGTGAATCAACAGCAGGAAGTTATCGAGGAAATCACCCGCTACGGCCGCAAGTATCACTACGGTCTCGAAGCCGGCAGCAAGCCCGAATTGATCGCCGCGCTGGCCTACATGCACGATCCGGAGGCCTACATCGTCTG
>JAXMIV010000583.1:0-6382 GCA_034377045.1 Prosthecobacter sp.
GCCGCGCGATTTCATCAGCGCCGCCAGAATGTCGAACTCCACCGGCGTCAGCGCCACGGGTTCGTCCCCCACGCTGGCGATCCGCGCATCGAGATTTAACCGCACCGAGCCAACGGTGAGTTCCTTCACCGGCGCCTCCCCAGGGGCTGTTTGCGCCAGGCTCGCCCGCCGCGTCACCGCGCGCAATCTTGCCAGAAGCTCTCGCGTGGAGAAGGTCTTCGGCAGGTAATCATCGGCGCCCACTTCCAGGCCAACGATACGGTCGGACTCTTCCCCCCGCGCCGTCAGCATGAGAATCGGCACCGTCGATTTGTGGCGGATGCGTTTCAGCACTTCAAAGCCATCGCAGCCCGGCAGCATCACATCCAGGATCACCGCGTGCCACGGCGCGCTGACCGCCTGCTCCGCGCCGTCCGGCCCGTTGTGTACCATTGCCACCGCATAGCCCAGCGGCTCCAGGTAATCGCGGATGAGTTCGCAGAGTTTGCGATCATCGTCGATGACGAGCAGGTGCGTCTTGCCGTCGTTAAAATCCGAATCAGGCGGGGCCATGTGTAGACCTTAACGGCTTCATCAGCCCCTGGCATGACAGATTTACACGGGCTTAACAATTTTGCCGCTCCACCCACACAGGGTCTTAACAATCGTGCGATCTGCCCTCCAGCCGCTCCTCACTTCTTCGCGCCCTTCTTCGTTCCCTTCACCTTTCGCGCCACGGCCTTGAAGGGCCACGTGATCAGCACAATCACGGCGCCGACGATCGCCGCAAACAGATTCATGGGCAGCATCACCGCCCGCAGCAGCGGCCGCAGCACGATCTGCAGCTTGTCCGATCGCGACCACGCAATCGTCAGGAAAGTCAGCACGACGATGCCCGCGAATTTGACGATCTTCACCTTCATCGGTCCCAGGCCGTGAAAGAAATCATGCAGCCAAATTTCGCTCAGCAGCAGCAGCCCCACATAACCCACCAGCACAAACGCCGTGTGTTCCAGCACCGGGTACTTCGCGATCATCTTCACCGCCACGCCCGCCACCAAACGCAGAGTAATGATCCCGATCGTCACCCCCACATATACCGGCCACAGATCGTTCGGACTCAGCGCGATCGCCGCCACCACATTGTCCACACTCAGGCTCAGGTCCATCAGCGCGATCATCGTGATCGTCCCCGCAAAGGTTCGATGATGCACATTCACTGCGTCCCCTTCTTCCTCCATGCCCCCCTCTTGCTCGACAAAATGCGCGCACATCAGCCAGACGAGGTACAGAGCCCCCACCACCATCACCCACTCATGCTTGATGATCGTCGCGGCAAAGAACAACGCCACCAGCCGGAACCCATACGCCCCCGCGTAGCCGATGTTCATCGCCAGCGCGCGCCGCTTTTCATCCAGATGCGACGCCATCGCGGCAATCGCCAGCGCATTGTCCACGGACAGCAGGCCCTCAATCAAAATCAGGCCGAGAATGACAGGAAGGGCGTGAACAAAGGAGGACCAGTAGTCCGTAACAGCGAGGATTTCGACAAACATCGCGCCCACAGTGCCCAACCACCCCGAAGTGTCCAGCGCCAACGGCGCAACATTCCACCCGTTTTGAAGTCAAACCATTCGCGCATGACGTAGAGAATGGATAAATTCCCTCGCCCTCATGACCCCCGGAGTCGTCAGTCTGCGCTGTCCTGCCTGCGCCCGCCCGTTCCTTTCGCTGCCCCAGCACAGCGAGACCCTGGTGGCGTGCCCACACTGCGCCCGCACTGCGGTTGCGGGTGCCTTTCCCCCAGCGGGTGCCACCCCAGATCCCGTCGCCCAGTCCCTTCGCCAACGCGGCATGCAGCCGCCCGCAGTCGAATTGCCCGCCCAGTCCTGGCCGTCGGCCCAACCTCTTTATACGGAGCCGCCCCCCCCCGTCGCAGCGCCACAATGGCCCTCCTTTCCCCCTGAAACCTACCCGCCGGCGTCTCCGTTCTCCCAGTTGGACACCTATTACGACACCTCGGCGCCCCTCCCTGTCCTTCCTTCGCGCCCGTATGGTGAAATCTACGACCCCTTCCCGCCGCGCCATTCGGAGCGCAATCTGCCTCTCGGCATCTTGTTCGTGATGGCGCTTGCCTTCGGCGGCTGGCTGCTTTGGGACAACCTTCAGCCCCCGCTCGCCTTCGACATCCCCGCCGCAAACCAACCGGCAGACACTCCCCCCATCGAACTCAGCTTGACCCTCGAACCGCCACCGAGCCCCGACCCCGTCATTCGCCGCGCCGTTGTCACACCCCCCATCACTGCCCCGGAGCCGCCGGCTGTTGATCTGGCGGTGGCGGGTCAAATGGCGCCGAAACTTCTCAACGCCCTTTTCGCCGCCTCTTCCGGCACCGAACGCGAACCCCTCGTCGCCGACGCCGAACAGCATCGCGAGGCCATGGCGCAGTTCTTTGCTGGCCCGCCTTTGGAAGTCATCTCCATCATCCCCTCAAAAGTCACCCCTCAGTTGCAGGCAGGCCAGGCCATCGCGCCGCTCTTTCAGGTCACCACCAACGCCAACCGCCACGGCGCCCTCCTCCGCCTCGTCCCCCAGCCGGACGGCGGCTTCTTGCTCGACTGGCCCATTTTTGCGGAGACCCACCAGCGTCTGCTCGGCCGCTTCCTGGCCGAAAAACCGACCGAGCCCACCTGGTTCTACGTCTGCCTGAAGCGCAGCCAACCCCTCGAACTTCCCAGCGCCCTGCGCAGCCGCCACTTCTGCTTTGATCTTCAGGCCTCCGTCGACGATTCCGTGCGTTTTTACGCTGGCGCCGAAAAAGAATCCCCCGTCGGCCGCTTTTTGGACCGCGACACCGAGTGGGGCACCGTTTACGTCACCCGTCTGCTCCTCCAATGGCGCGGCCTCAATGCGCCTGAGGAAACCGTCGCCATCCTCGATTGCGAAGGCAGCACCAATGCCCCGTCGGCAGCCCGCTAGAAATAAGGGATTGGTCTTGGCCTGAAGTTTGCTTGCCAGCCGTATCATGCGGTGAATGGTGAGGCCAGCAACCAATGGCAGACACAGGACTTTATCAGACACAGACTCAGAAGCTCTCCATCGGTCCGCAGATGCAGCAGAGCCTGCAGATCTTGCAGGCGCCGACCTTGGAGCTGAGGCAGATTATCCAGCAGGAAATCGAGATCAATCCCGTCCTCGAACTCGAGTCCCCCGATGTCTCTATTGAGGAAACCGCGCCGGAAGATCCCGATAGCCGCGATGACCTCGATATCATGTCCCAAATGGACGAGGAGTGGCGCGAGTACTGGGCGCAGAGCCGCATGCAGTCCAACAACCGCCGCAGCGACGACCAGGAGCGCTGGCAGTTCCTCATGGACTCCATCGTCGCGCCGGCCACGCTTCAGGAGCACCTCACCACCCAGCTCCGCACCTCGGAACTGAACAACCCGCTATTGATCAAAAACGTCGAATTCCTCATCGGCAGCATCGACGACCGCGGTTTCCTCCATACGCCGGTCGAAGAACTCAGTCTCCAGCATGGCGTCCCGCTCGATGACCTCCACGCCGCCAAAGCCGTCCTCGTGACCTTTGATCCCGTCGGCGTCGGCGCCGATGACCTGCGCGAATGCCTCCTCATCCAGTTGGAGCGCCTCGGTAAAACCCACAGCCTCGCCCACCGCCTCGTTGACCAGCATCTCGACGACCTCGCCAACAAGCGTTACCCCATCCTTGCCCGCAGACTCGGCGTGCCCATGGAGCAGGTCTCCCGCGCCGCCGATTTCATCAGCACTCTTGATCCCCGGCCCGCCTCCCGCTTCAGCACCAGCAACAACAACTACGTCACCCCCGACATCATTGTCGAACGCCAGGGCGGCGAGTGGGTCCCCGTCATGAACAATGACGAACTGCCCCACCTGCGCCTCAGCAATGCCTACAAGGACCTCCTTGGCCAGTCCAGCAGCACCGGCGAAGTGCGCAACTACATCCGCGACAAGATCCGCAGCGGCAAATTCCTCATCCGCTCCATCCACCAGCGCCAGCAGACCATTCACAAGATCGCCGTCCAGATCCTCCAGCATCAGCAGGAGTTCCTGGAAAAAGGCACCAATCACCTGCGCCCCCTCAACATGGCTCAGATCGCCGATGAAGTCGGCGTCCACGAAACGACCGTCAGCCGCGCCATCGCCGGCAAATACATGGCCACGCCCTACGGCGTCTACGAACTGAAATTCTTCTTCAGCCACGGCGTCAAAACCGACTCCGGCGAAGACCTCAGCAACACCAGCGTCAAAAACGCCATCGCCGACCTCATCAAGACCGAGCCCAAGAGCAAGCCCCTCAGCGACGACAAGCTCGCCAAGCTGCTCGACAAACAAGGCATCAAAGTCGCCCGCCGCACCGTCGCCAAATACCGCGAAGCCCTCGGCATCCTCCCCAGCCACCTCCGCAAAAGCTTCTCCTGAGCCGAGCGGAGCGAGACAGCCAGCCGCAAGGCTGCCCGAAGGGTGAAGACGAGGGTGGCGAGGATGAAGCAACACCGCTCACTTCCCACGTGCCAACACGCCTCGCAGGTCGTCCCCGCCCCCCGCCCCGTCCAATCCCCCCACCCCAATGGATTTTTCCGCTCAACTGGCCCCATCGGCAAGAAAGGCCCCCCACGTACGTATTTGAAAGGTTATCATCTTTCCTTCTTGGCCGCCCCTGGCCCAATCTGCTAGCCTCATTCGTCCCTTAGCCTTCACTACTACACCGCCATGTTTCGCATCCCTGGAGCTCTTGGAAAAGACCTGTGTGACAAAGACCTCGGCATGACCCGCCGCGACATCCTGCGCGTCGGCGGTGCCACCATGATGGGCCTCACCCTTAACGGCATGTTCCGTGCCCAGGCCGCCTCCGTCAACTCCGCCGCCGCCGGCCGCGCCGGTTGGGGCAAGGCCAAGCACGTCCTCATGATCTATCTCCAGGGCGGCCCCAGCCACCTCGACCTTTGGGACCCGAAGGAAAACGTCCCGGACAACGTCCGCTCCGCCTTCAAGAACATCCCCACCAAGGTCCCCGGCCACAAGTTCACGGAAATCCTGCCGCAATTGGCCAAGGTGAACGACAAGTTCACCATGATTAATTCGATGAGCTACACGCCTAACGGCTTGTTCAACCACACGGCCGCCATCTACCAGATCATGACCGGCTACACGACCGACAAGGTCAGCCCCTCCGGTCAGCTTGAGCCGCCTAACGCCAAGGATTACCCGAACTTCGGCTCCAACATCATCCGCCTCAAGCCGATGGATGAGCCCATGCTGCCTTTCGTGATGCTGCCGCGTCCCCTTCAGGAATCCAACGTCGTCGGCAAAGGCGGCACCGCCGGCTTCCTCGGCAAGTCCTACGATCCCTACACCCTCTTCCCGGATGGCGATGACCTCGACATGGGCAAGATGGACCGCATCAAGATCGAAGACCTCCAGCTCCGCCCCGACCTCTTCAGCGTCCGCCTCCAGCGCCGCGCCAAACTGCGCGACGCCATCGACAAGCAGATGCCCACCATCGAGGCCGCCGTCAAAGACCTCAGCCTCGACAGCTACTACAGCCAGGCTCTCAACCTCATCGCCAGCGGCCGCGCCCGCGACGCCTTCGCCCTCGAACGCGAAACCCCCAAAATGCGCGACCGTTATGGCCGCAACACCTTCGGTCAAAGCTGCCTCCTCGCCCGCCGCCTCCTCGAAGCCGGCACCCGCGTCGTCGAAGTCGTCTGGCCCAAGGTCGCCAACTCCGACAACCATTCCTGGGATCACCACTCCGGCCTGACTCAGCGCATGAAGGACCAAAGCGGACCCATGCTCGACCAGGGCCTCTCCGCCCTCTTCGACGATCTCGACTCCAGTGGCCTGCTCGATGAGACCCTCGTCGTCGCCCTCGGCGAATTCGGCCGCAGCCCCGAAAAAGGCGTGTCCACCTCCGGCAATTCCAACAGCGCCGACGGCCGCGACCACTGGCCATACTGCTACACCGCCATCATCGGCGGCGCCGGCATCAAGCGCGGCTACATCCACGGCAAATCGGACGCCACAGGCTCCGCCCCCGTCGCCGATCCCGTCCACCCCACGGAACTCCTCGCCACCATCTACCACTCCGTCGGCATCGACCCCGAAACCATCGTCCACAACCACCTGAATCAACCGCGTGAACTGGTGAAGGCCAAACCCGTCACCAAGCTCTTCGCCTAACCGACGATCACACCAAAAGTCTTCAAACAAAACGGCGGGCTCTCAAGCCCGCCGTTTTTCATTGATAGTGGTCCGCTTAGTCCTCTAAGCGGGAATCGCAGGCCTCAAAACAAGGCAACCCTCCATGCCATAATCGCAGGCCTCAGCACCCCATCCCCCTCCGTACACCCTGGCCTAAG
>JAXMIV010000584.1:0-8280 GCA_034377045.1 Prosthecobacter sp.
CCAACACCCAGATTCCCGTCCGCGAAGCCTATGACCGCGAGTTCGAACGCTTCCTCGTCCGCATGTTCCTCGAGCGCCATCCGGACGCTGTCGCCAAATTCCTCGATTCCGACGCCGCCGCCAAACTCCCCCTCGAAGCCCGCCTCCTCGCCTCCCTCGCCCTCGAACCCAAAACCAGCGCCTCGCGCGTCGCGAAGTTGCTCCCGCAACTCGATCGCCCACCTAACCAGGAAGAGCTTCTCCGCCTCGCGCAGTTCCCTGAAGAACCCGGCGTCGGTGAGGCTTTGAAGGCCCTCCTCACCAACGAAAAATCCCGCGCCTCCGTCGCGGAAAAATTGCTGGCCCATCGTACTTCCCTTGATGCCGCCAAGATCGCGCCGCTTTTTGGTGAAGCCGCCAAGGACATGCTCCAGAGCCCCGATGAAAATGTCCGCGACCTCTCCTACACCCTCATCAGCGGCTTTCAGATCAAGTCCCTCGAAGGCGATCTCATCGCGGAACTGGTGCGCCCGCTCAAAAAGGACACCCGCCCGCCCCGCCGCCACCTGCAGATCTTCAAAGTCCTTCGTGACCTGCAAACCAGCGCCAATGCCGAACTCTTCGCCACCATCGCCCAAACCGATCAAGACCCTGAGATCCGCAACGCCGCCCTCGAGACCCTCGCCGCGTCACGTGCCCCTGACGCGGCTTCACGAGTCCTCAAGCTCTATCCCAACCTCACGCCCGCCCAACGCAAATCCTCCCTGGCTGCGGTTTCCACCAACAAAGCCGGCGCCAAAACCATCGTCACCGCGCTTCTCGATAAGACCATTCCCCAATCCGACCTCGACCCCGTCACCATCGAACGCCTCGCCACCGTCCTGCACGACGACCCCGATCTTGCCAAACTCCAGCGGCAGCTCGGCGGCATCTTCCATGACGTCCTCGCCTTCGACGGCTCCGACACAGCCTGGGCCGACTCCAACATCACCCTCGATGGCCCCTTCACCCTCGAAACCTGGGTCCGCCTAACCGGAAACATTCACAATGATGACGGTATCCTCGGCTCCCCCGGCAAATTGGACATGAACTTCTTCCAGGGTAAATTCCGCGTCTGGGTCGGCACGGATGGCCTCCACGACGTCGTCGTTTCCAAAAAACCCATCACCCCCGATCTCTGGACCCACATCGCCGTCACCCGCGATGCCAAGGGTAACTTCACCCTCTATCAGAACGGCGAACTCGACAGCACCGGCACCAAGACCGCCAACCAGAAGTTCGAAAACTGCCGCATCGCCTTCAGCGGTCCCAAAACCGGCACCGAAGGCGCCTTCGCCGAATACCGCCTCTGGAACAGCGTCCGCACTCCCGCTGAAATCCGTGCCAACTTCGATCGCACCCTCGAAGGCGCCGAAGGACTGAAGCGCCACGACGGCCAGTGGGGCAAACTCAACAAAGGCGCCCGCATCGCCAAAACCATCGACGCCCCGCCCCTCCTCACTGACGAGCAATCCAAAGCCCTCGACACCAAATTCGGGAAATACACCACCCTCGCCGCCAAGGGCCATCCCGAGGCTGGCAAGCCCTTCGCCGCCCTTTGCCTCGCCTGCCACCAGATCCAGACACAGGGCGGCCAGATCGGTCCCAACCTCAGCAGCGCCGGCGCCATGGGCCTCGAAGCCGTGCTGCGCAACATCCTCACCCCCAACGCCGCCATGGAACCCGGCTACCGCACCTTCCGTGTCGAGATGACCAACGGCGACCTCATCGACGCCTTCTTCGTCAGCGAGGACAAAGACGCACTCATTGTTAGGCAAGCCGGCCTCCCCGACCGCCGCCTCGCCAAGAAGGACGTTCGCGCCACCAAATACATCCGCCGCTCCCTCATGCCCGAAGGCCTCCTCGATGCCCTCCCCGACCAGTCCGCCGCCGACCTCCTCGCCTACCTCATGACCCTCAAATAAGGCGCCCTGCAGATGCTCCCCAGCCGACTCCCCGGTCAAAGTCTGCCGCAGGCCAATCAATTGGTAGGGACGAGCTGTGTCTCGTCCGTAGCTAAGGTGGGCGGAGGCGGCGCGGAGCTTCGGCAGCCACCGCCAAGCACGTCCGCCTCGCATGGCTCCGCCCCGTCTCCGCCCCAAACAAGTCGGACCCGGCGCAGCGGGTCCCTACCAGTTCAGCGGGCTTGTCCGCGCCAAAGTTCGACCAATTTGCATAAACCCAAATCGGTCGGCGGCATCCAGTGAGTCAAAGGCTAGATCCCAGTGCCGCCCCCATGGATACCGACAGTCACCTCCTCCACCGCTACCACCGCCAGGGCGATTCCCTGGCCTTCCAGCAGTTGGTCGAGACCCATGCCGGCATGGTCCACGCCACTGCCAGCCGTGTAACTCGTGACGCCGCCCTGGCGCAGGACGTCTCTCAGGAGACCTTCCTCGCCCTCGCTCGCGGCAGCAGCGCCGCCATTCAATCCGTCGGCGGCTGGCTCCATCACGTGGCCTGGCAAAAGGCCTGCGACCGTGTGCGCGGCGAGTCGCGCCGCCACAAGTACGAAGCCGCCGCCGCCGAGCATCTTCATCAGCCGCCCGAAGAACCCACCTGGGCCGAACTCGAGCCGCTGCTGGACGAAGCGCTGGAGGAACTTCCCGCTCCCGCTCGCGAACTCCTCATTGAACGCTTTTTGGTAGGCCGCACCCAGCAGGAACTGGCAAACCGCGCCGGTCTCAGTCAATCGACTGTCTCCCGGCTCCTAAACAATGCCATCGGCGATCTGCGCGCCATCTTGAAATCCAAAGGCGTCGCCAGCGGCAGCGGTCTCGCCGTCCTGCTCAGCGCTCGCGGCATCGAGGCCGCTCCACCCGCCCTCATGGCCTCGCTGGGCAAGCTCTCCCTCAGCAGCGTCGGCGTCGCCTCTTCGACCCTTACCCTCGCAACCATCCTCATGAAGACCCTGGCATCCAAAATCGCCATTGCAGCCGCCGCCCTGCTGCTATTCGGCACCGCCGCCTATGACCTCGGCTCATCCGAACCGTGGCTGCTCAGCTTTTTCCGCAAGCCCGCTCCAGTCGAGCCCACCCCTCCCGCCGCCGTGGCAAAGACCAGCACCGCCGACAAAGCCCCGGTGGTGGCCGCAGCCGCAAAAAGGCCGCCACCGCCGGTCGCCTCCTTCACCACTCTGCCCAAAAGCGGAGCGAAGAATTCCGATTCCCCGGAAGTTCGCCTAACCAAACTTGCCCAAATCACCAAGGCCGCCAACTTCAAAGCCCTCGTCCTCAAACTCTTCAGCTCGGGTGACCCGAAGCACATGGCCAGCGAGTTGAAGCGGCTCATGGGCATCGACTTTTCCGAACGGGACCTCAGCTACGCAGCCAAAAGCCCCACGACGTTGGAGGTCGCCATTTTATCAAACCTGGCGCTCAAGCATCCGCGGGAAGCCCTCGCCTGGATGGCCATGCTCGACGGCAATGACCGTCTGATGGCGGACGTCGTCTACCGGCAGATCTTCAAGGGACACCCGGAGATCACCGCTGAAAGCCTGGCCGCCACTTTGCCCGTGGGCCCCAATCGCGATCAGGTGCTCAGCATCCTGCGCTCGCAGCAGGACCCCGTGACCGAAGCGCAGAAGGCCCTCAGCATCCGGGATCCCCGCCAACGGATCGATGGCTTGTGGAAGCTGGCCAACACCTGGCCGAAGGAACGCTCCGACGATGCGGTGAAATGGGCCTTGGAAAATCTCTCCGGCTATGATTTGGAGGTCTTCCTGCCGCGCGTCGCCCACTACATCAGCAGTGCCTCTCCGGACGCCGCCCTGGGGCTGATGAACCAGATCACGGACCCGAAGTTGCTGCGCCTGACTTTGGTGGAGTCCTTGTACGGACTCGTTCACGATTCCCCCCGCATGGCCGATGTCGTGTCCGTGATCGGCAGGCTCCAGGGCGCGGACCGCGCCACCGCCATTTCCGAACTGACCCGCAAGTGGGTGCGAGAGGATCAGGAAGGCCTCATCGAGTGGGTCAACAGCCTGGAATCCGCCGCCGACTTCGAAGCGGCCCTGCCCATGGCTCTGCCCCAATTGACACCCGAGAATTACACCAAGGCCATCAACTCCCTCATGTCCCAACTCGACGGCACCCTCGATGCCGCCCTCATCAAGGCCGCCACTCCCGACTTCTCCGGCGCCACCAACACCACCGTGGACATCATTCACCGCCTCACCCATCTGCCCCAATACAGCACGATCGGCTCCGGCCAGCAGGGCAATCAGGATCTCCTGTGGCAGGCCATCAACAAAGTCGCCGCGGGCTGGGTCACTCGCCAAGGAGCCCAGGCCCCGCAGGGCGCCCAGTGGATCGACAGCCTCACATTCCGCACTCCCGCCGACAAAGCTGCCGTCGCCGGCCAGCTCTACAATCAGTGGAAAGTCAGCGACCCCGCCGCCGCTGCCGCATGGGCCACGGCCGCCGGAGTGAAGGTGCCGTGATCGCGTGGCCAGCGTGAAGGACGACCTCCTGCGAGACGTATTCCTGTTCATGCCCTCCCGTCTCTGGATGCTCATCCTGGCCTGCCACCTCATTTCGATGGCGGGCCTGCACGCTGCTGCTGACCCCGCCACCACCGCCCGCGAAATCGATTCACTCCTGGCCGCGGATTGGCAAAAGCACCGCCTGCAAGCCAATGCTCCCGCCAGCGACGACACCTTCGTCCGTCGCATCCATCTGGATCTTGTCGGCCGCATCCCCACCTATCGCGAGACGGTCGAGTTCCTGGCGGACAAGTCGCCTAACAAACGCGCCAATTTGATCGACCGCCTCCTCGCCAGTGAAGGCTACACGCTGCATCTGTTCAACTACTGGTCCGACATCCTTCGCGTCCTCAGCAAAGGCACCTACCCTGGAGATGCCGGCCGCGTCACCGGCACTGCCTACGCGGAATACATCAAGGACAGCATTCGGTCTAACAAACCCTACGACCAATTTGTCCGGGAACTCGTCAGCGCCCATGGGCAGGTTTGGGACAACGGCGCGATCGGCTACTATCAGCGGGATCGCGGCATGCCGCTGGACAACATCGCCACCACCACGCGCATCTTCCTCGGCACCCGCATCGAGTGCGCGCAGTGCCACAACCATCCATTCGACAAGTGGACCCAGATGCAGTTTCACCAGATAGCGGCCTACACCTACGGCGTGCAGACCACCATGGCCACCTACAGCCCGCCTTTCTACGGCATGCTGGACCTTGCCAGGAAACGCCGTGAAAAGGCCGGGATCTCAGCGGATGACGAGGTGCACCTGCGCCAGGCCTACAATGAAATCGTGGTGCCGATCAAGCATGTCGATGTCAGCTATCGCGCCCAGTCCCTGCGCCTGCCGCACGACTATCAATACAAGGACGCCGCGCCGAAGTCCCTCGTCACTCCCGCCACGCTCATGGGCGCCAAGGCCGAGTTCTCCGCCAAGGGCAACCCGCTGAACTCCTTCGCGGATTGGCTCGCTTCCCCCGACAATCCGCGATTCACCACCGTCATCGCCAACCGCCTGTGGAAGAAGTTGTTCGGCCTCGGCCTCATCGAACCGGTGGATGATCTCAACGACACGATCCCCGCCTCGAATCCCGCGCTGATGGCCCATCTTGAAAAGGTCATGCGGGAAAACCGCTACGACACCAAAGCCTTCATCCGCATCCTCTGCAACACCCAGGCCTACCAGCGCGAAGTCACCCGCACCGAATGGCCCGCCGGCCAGCCTTACCCTTTCACCGGCCCTTTGCTCCGCCGCATGACCGCCGAACAGATATGGGATTCCTTCACCACGCTGATCAATGCGCAGCCTGACCTGCCTAACCTTGAGCTGCGCAAACAAACCGACACCTTCCTCGCCAACGCCCGCAAACTCGGCGAAGCCATCGACAACCTCTCCCCCGAAGAGCTCCTCCAGCGCGCCGATATCACCAGCGAAATCTTCCGCACCAATGCCGCCCGGTTCAAAGAGCTGCAAAAACAAATCGCCGAAGCCCGCGCCCGTGAAGACAAGGCCCAGGTGGGTAAGTTCGCCCGCGAACTCGGCGCCCTGCGCAAGACCGAGATCCGCACCGCCAACGACAACATCTACGTCCCCGCCATTCTGAAACTCTCCAGCGCCGCCCGCCAGCCGTCTGGATCTGTTGACTACAAGGACATCGAAGTCCCCGGCTTCATGCCCAAAGACCGCTCCTTCGAAGAACAGCAGCAAACCGCCATCTTCCTCGCCGAAGCCGAACTCAAACACTTTCCCACCGCCCAACAAGAATCGTATCTAACTTTCCGCCGCGCCATGATGCGCCTTTGGCCCCGCGCTGCCGAACTCGAAAGCCCGGCCCCTCCCGGCCATGCCCTGCGCGAATTCGGCCAGAGCGACCGCGAGAGCGTCGAAAACGCCAACGACGCCGCCAGCGTCCCCCAGGCCCTCGTCCTCATGAACGGCCAGATGATGACAAACATCCTCAATTCCTGGTCCCAGCTCATGCTCGCCGTCAACCGCACGGCCAAGCCCGAAGACCGCCTAGGCACCATTTACCTCACCCTCCTCTCCCGCCAGCCCACTCCGCGGGAACAAGCCGCCTGGACCACCGCCCAAGCCAATGGCCTAACCAAGGAAGACCTCATCTACGCCCTGCTGAACTCCCAGCAGTTCATCTTTGTGCAGTGACGTTGACGGTGCTGTTCGGCTTCACTTTCGTCAAGTTCGCGAACCTCGTCAGGGTATCAATCTTCACATCATACCAGCCCGGAAAGCCGCGCCATTGCACGTGCCCACGGGCATCCGTCTTCAGGGTAACTTCGGTTCGCCATCTCCTGCCGATCCATTCTTCAATCACTTCGCCCCGTTGGCGAATTGACCAGTCCTTGTTCCACGAGGCCGCCTCCGGCTTCCAGTGGGAACCTTCCCAGAATCCCCAAAACAGAAAGCTGCTGTAGGCCGGATTACTGAAGACCGCGATCAGCACATCCCGCGTGTAGTCCGCGGCGAGCTCTTCGTCGTCGTTGGTGACGATGTCATACTCGGTGATCGCCTGTCGCGGCACGATCTGCGCAAACCGATCCGTCACCGCCAGCAAATGCTCCGGTGATGGCAGATAGCTCTCGTGAAAGTGCGCCTGATTGCCGAGCCCGCCCACCGTAAGTCCCGCGGCATTCAGCGCCTGAATATAGGCAAACGTGTCGTCATACTGCGGGCCGGCGCGGAAGACTTGGTCTTCATTGACGAAGAACGGCAGTTCCGTCAGCGAACGTGCAAGTTGGAAGACCTCGCGATCCAGTTTCTCCAGACCAGGCCGCTTGTTCAGCATGTCTGCTCCGCTCCAGGCGATCGGGTGATTGATCACGTCCCACTCGCAGACACGGTCCTTCACGAACTCAATTCGCTCCCGCACACTGGCCAGCGTACGTTCGCGAATCACCGCGTTGTCCTTGATGTCGTGGAGATTAAATGGCGTGGCGACCTGCATCAGGTAATGCCCGCGCACGGGAATATGATGCTCCGCGCACCACGCGAAGGCCTTGTCGAGTTCCGAATTGCGCCGGGCACGGCGCGCCTCGTCAAAGTCCGGCGCCCAGTTGCCGTCCTTGAGATCATTTTCGAAAACCGCGATGCTGAACAGCCGGTCCACGATCTCGCGGTAATGCTTCTCGTCTTCACCGTCGCCCGTAAGCTGCTTTGCCGTGACCGCCGAGCCAAAGCCAAACTCATGCCTGCGCAGCGTCAACTTTACCTCAGCGCCCGCCAACGGCTTTCCGTCACTTCCTGTTAGGTCAAGTGAGAGATCAGCCTTGCGCTGCCGCTCGATGCGCTCCAGCGCCGCCTTGCGCCACGGCGCATCCACCTCCCGGCCCGGATAAGTGCGACGGATGCGTGGAAAGCCGGCCGTGCTCGTGCCGGCAGGATATTTGACCACGCGAATGCTTTCCACTTCGATGCTCTGCGCCTTCTGCCCGCACAGCAGCACCACAGCTCCCTTATCCGCCTCAATGTTGTCGTTGGCGATAAAGGTAACGGGCAGGTCGCTCCACTCGCGCGGAATCTCAATCTCCGTGGACGCACCAAAGGCCGTGTAAGGTGCGACGCTGAGTTGCAACTTCGTCACCACCACCCCAGTGGCCGCCTCGCCCACGACCCGCGCTTTGATGATAGCGAGCACGCGCTCATCTTTGGCGATCTCACCACGGCACGGAGCCGTGAACTGCGCAATGTACGCCATCCCCGCATCGGGCTTCGTGACCGTGATGCGCTTTCCCAACGCCAGAGCTTCGGCCTTGCCCGATTC
>JAXMIV010000585.1:0-4991 GCA_034377045.1 Prosthecobacter sp.
CATACGCTCCGCGCTGCGGCAGGCCACCGCGGTTTCGGCCAGGATCATCGCAACATCCAGGCGGGAGATCTTGACGCCGCTCAAGACTTGCTCCCAGGAGGCCGCCTCGAGTTTGGCGACCGTTTTTGCGCCTAACAACAAGGGCAGTGCGGTGGCGTAGCGCAGCTTGCCATCGGTCACATGCTGGACGTACCGCAGACCCGCATCCAGATGGCTGCGACAGATTTTCAACCAGGACTGCCAAACGGGACGCAAGGCCGCGCTCTTTGACTGGATGGCCTCCGGAGCAAGTCCCAAGGCGCGCCATTCGGGCTCCGGCAGATAGCAGCGGCCGTCGTCAATGTCTTCGCCGATGTCGCGGAGGATGTTGATCAGTTGCAGGCCCCGGCCCATCTGCGCGCCCCACACCTTCATTTGAGCCAAAGACACCGCGGGGTCCAGCGCCCCCGGCTTCTCCACCGCGCACATTTCGGTCCAAAACTCACCCACGCAGCCCGCCACCAGCCAGGTGTATTCATGGAGGTCCTCCGCGCTTTTTAACGACCGCAATTGACCGTCCGAAGGAAACCGCTGAATGTCGAGCATCTGTCCCTGGATGATCGGGCGCAGCACCTGCTGAATGGCGGTCAAGGGCGCGCCGCGCATCGTTCTCAGCCAGGCCAGCCCATCGCCCACGCGCTCCATCAGTTTCCGCTCGGCTTCATCGGTTTGAAGGGAAACAAACTGCCGAGTGACAAGGACGCTGAATTCCCCTTGTGCCACGGCATCCTCCTGCTCCACGAGCGCCTGAAACCGCGCCAGGCAATCAAGGCGCACTTCGGGTGAAACCGCGGCGGTATCCGCGATCGTATCCGCTGTGCGCGCGAGTAGGTAGGCCAGGGAAATCGGTTCCCGCAGCTCTCTGGGCAGCGCTTTTAGCGTCAGATAAAACGACCGCGACACCGAGGCGAGCAATTGCCCGCCGAGTTCGCGTTCGTGGTGGGATTCGTCCGTGTTCAAACAGGCATCTTAACGACACCGACAACAATCGCCACTGGCAATCCGCTCCTACGCATCGACACTCCGCCTCCCCTTCATGCTTCGGCACCTGTATCTCCACATTCCTTTTTGCCACCGCATCTGCCCGTACTGCAGCTTTTACAAGCACCAGCACGGCAGCACGGATCTCGCGGCGTTTGTCGAGGCGATGCTGGTCGAGGCACGGCAGAAGGCGGACTCACTGCAACCCGACACGGTGTATTTCGGCGGCGGCACTCCGACTGCCCTGAGCGAGACACACCTGAGCCGCCTGCTGGCAGGCTTGAATGAGACGCTGGATCTTTCCCAGGTGACCGAATTCACCATGGAGGCCAATCCGCGCACCGTCACGGAATCCAAAGCCGCCATGATGCGCGCCATGGGCATCAACCGTATCAGCCTGGGAATCCAGGCCTGGGACGAGGCGACGCTACGCACGCTGGGCCGCGATCATGCGGCAGACGAGGCGGAAGAGACCTACCGCATCCTGCGCGCCGCCGGGTTTCCCAGTGTGAACGTCGACCTGATGTTTTCCATCCCCGGACAGTCCGCCGAGACTTGGCGCGGCACGTTGGAGCGGACGCTGGCGCTGCAACCCGATCACATTTCCGCGTACAACCTCAACTATGAGGAGGATACCGAATTCTTTCAGCGTCTGCGCCGCGGACAATACCTGGAGAGCGAAGACCGTGACGCTGAATTCTTTTACCTGGCGCTCGACCTTCTGGAAGCGGCCGGTTACGAGCACTACGAAATTTCCAACTACGCCCGCCCCGGCAAGCGCTCCCGCCACAACGAAAGCTACTGGCTGGGCGAGGACTACGCGGGCCTGGGCCCCAGTGCCTATTCCACGGTCGGCGGCCGCCGCTGGCAGAATGTGGCTGACACGACCCGCTACATTGAACTGCTAACCATGGGTCAAAGTGCCGCTGTGCCCGGCGAGGATCTCACCCCTGATCAGCGCCGGACGGAGCGTTTCGGCCTGGAGTTGCGCACGGCGCGAGGGTTGCCACTGCCGCTGATCCAACCCGCTTCCCAATCCATGCTGGAAACGCTGCGGCGCGAGGGCCTGCTGCTGGTGGAAAATGGCCAAGTCCGCCTCACCCGCGCCGGCAAGCCCCTGGTGGACTCGGTCGCGGTCGCTCTTATGGGATAACTCCCTTGTGCAGCGCCCCAGGTTATGGCATGACATAGATGCCCCAACCATGTCCGATCCCGCCGCGACGCGACAGACCTTCCGCAATGAATTGTGGCGGTCGCTGCCTGCCGGGGTGATTGACACGATGGCGACCACCTTCGGGATGCTGATCGCGGTGCGCGTCTTCCATTTGGGTGATTTGGCGAAATCCATCTTTCTCAGCGCCACCAGCGGCGGGCTGATGACCAGCCTCTTTGTGGTGCCTCTGCTGCTCCGGGCACGCAGCACCATCGCCCGCACGGCGGCGAAGGTACAAATCCTCGGAGGGGTTTTCATGGCGATGGCGGCGCTGTTTCCTAAATCACCGGTGATGTTCATCGCCGGGTTGAGCCTTGGGTTGTTCTGCTTCTCCATGCAGATCCCGCTGCTGACGCAGATCTATCGCTTGAACTACCCTGAATCGGCACGCGGCAAGCTCTTTGCCCTCACCGGAGTGTCCCGCGCGGCGACCGGGATGGGTTTTGGATTTTTCGGCGGCTGGCTGCTGGGTGTGGATCTGGATAACTACGTCTGGCTCCTGTGGGCGTTTGCGGCTAGCGGCTTTCTGTCGGGTTGGTGGACCTATGGGCTGCCCGCCATTTCCTGGGAAACGAGCGAGACGCCAAACGCGCGGCTCTGGTCAGCGCTGCACTGGGTGCGGGAGGACCGGGATTTCCGGACGCTATTGATCTCATGGATGATGATGGGGGTCGGCAATCTGATCGCCGCTTGCCTCTTTGTGGAATACCTGGCCAACCCGCGTCATGGCATCAATCTGCCAGAGCAGACCGTTGCCTGGATTGCGGGGGTGGTGCCGGTGATCTTTCGCATGCTGTGCTCCTACCCGTGGGGCCTGATCTATGACCGCGTCGGCCTGTTTAAGGTGCGTTCCATCCTCAATGTCATTTTTGCCGCAGCCATCCTGACCTTCTTTCTCGGCCATAGCATCACCGCGTGGACCGTTGGCATGGCCCTGTGGGGTGTCGCCAATGCCGGGGGCAACGTGACCTGGGGCCTGTGGGTCACCAAGCTGGCGCCAAAACACGCCGTAGCGGAGTACATGAGCGTGCATACCTTCCTGACTGGCTTGCGCGGCCTCATCGCGCCTTACATCGCTTTCGCGGCGATCAACTATGTGTCCTTTCCGACGCTGAGCGTGCTCTGCAGCATTGGCATCGTCGGCGCCAGCGCCTTCATCACTGCCCGCGCCCGCAGCAGTGATCCGGAGACGCGGCGGCGCCTCGGTCCCAGCGGGATTGAGGAGAGATTGTGATTGGCCCAAATGGCGCTACTGATCCCCTGCCCCATGGAACGCACCGCCATCCTTAATGTCGTAGGCCTGACGCAAAGACTGATCGGCGAACACACGCCGAATATCCAGGCGTTCGTCGCCCGAACCCAGAGCACGTACATTGAGCCGGTGGTGCCTGCGGTGACTTGCACCGCGCAGGCCACCTATGTCACGGGCAAGCTGCCGCGCGATCACGGCGTGGTTGGGAACGGTTGGTATGATCGTGAGTACGCGGAACATCGCTTTTGGAAACAACCTGAATCCTTGATTGCCGGCGACAAGCTGTGGGACACGCTCCGGCGCCAAGACCGCGAGTTCACCTGCGCCAAGATCTTTTGGTGGTTCAACATGCACTCCACGGCGGACTACACCGTCACGCCACGGCCGCTTTATCTTTCCGACGGCAAGAAGGTGTTTGATATCCACACGCAGCCGATGGGCCTGCGCGAACGCCTCAAGAATGATCTCGGCCCTTTCCCCTTCATGAACTTCTGGGGTCCGGCATCGGGCATCCAAAGCTCACAATGGATCGCTGCGTCCGCGAAGTGGATTGAGGAAAAACACTGGCCCAGCCTCAGCCTCGTCTATCTGCCGCATCTCGACTACAATCTGCAACGCGTGGGCCTGAACATGAGCCTCATTGCCGAAGATCTCCGCCAGATCGATGGGGTGGTCGGTGACCTCATTCGTTTCTACGAGAAGCGCAACATCAGGGTTGTGATCCTTTCCGAGTACGGCATCACCGATGTCGATCAGCCCGTGCATATCAATCGCATCTTCAGGGAAAAGGGCTGGCTTTCGATCAAGGATGAGCTCGGCAGGGAAACGCTCGACATGGGCGGGTCACGGGTCTTCGCCATCGCGGACCACCAACTCGCGCATGTGTATGTGAATGATCCGACGCTGCTGTCCGAGGTGCGCACGATGTTGGAACTGACACCCGGCGTGCAACAGGTGTTGGGAAAAGTGGAAAAGTATCACCTGGGACTGAGCCATCCGCGCAGCGGCGATCTCGTCGCCCTCGCGGATGCCCGCAGTTGGTTCACTTATTATTACTGGCTTGATGATCACAAGGCGCCGGAATTCGCTCGCTGTGTGGATATCCACCGGAAGTGCGGTTACGACCCCGTGGAACTCTTTATCGACCCCGCGATACATCTGCCGAAAGTCAAGATCGGCCTGAAGCTCGCCAAGAAGATGCTCGGCTTTCGCATGCGCATGGATGTCATTCCCCTCGATGCCACGCTGGTTAAAGGTTCGCACGGTTGCGTCCCTCAAGACCCCGCCGACTGGCCCGTCCTCATCGGCGATTTCAAAAATCTATCCGCCTCCGGCGCCATCCCAGCAACTCAAGTGTACGGCCATCTGCTTGAACTCTGCCAGAGCGGAGCGGCCTAGCCGCAAGGCTTGCATTCAGCGCAACGTTCCCTCCACTCACGGCACAAACTGAAGCGCATACAGATCGGCGTCCTGCAGCACCAGTTTCAGGCGCACGGGTTTGCCCGC
>JAXMIV010000586.1:0-7519 GCA_034377045.1 Prosthecobacter sp.
TTTGCAGGTCCTGCACCCACTCGAAGTAGGAAACGATGACGCCACCCGAATTGCAGAGGATGTCCGGGATGACGAAGATCTCCGGCCGCTGGCTAAGGATGGCGTCGGCCTCAGGAGTGGTCGGGCCATTCGCTCCTTCCGCCAGGATGCGGCATTGGATCTGGCCGGCATTGGTTTCATCAATCTGGCGCTCCATGGCTGCGGGCACCAGGATGTCGCAGGGCAGCAGCAACAACTGCGCGTTGGTGATGGGCTCGGCACCGGGGAAACCGACGACGCCACGGGTCGTTTCGACATGCGCATCGAGTGCTGTCAGGTCGATGCCATTGGCGTTGTAAATCCCTCCAAAGGCATCACTGACCGCGATGATTTTCACGCGTTGTTTGGCCAGGGAGACCGCGGCGACGGAACCGACATTGCCATACCCTTGAACGACAGCGGTGGCTCCTTCCGCGGGAATGTTGAGTGCGTCCATGGCGCGGAAGACGAGATAGGCCACACCGCGTCCGGTGGCTTCGCGGCGGCCCAGCGAGCCTCCAAGCAGAACCGGCTTGCCGGTGACCACCCCCGGCACGGCATGGCCGACTTGCAGTGAGTAGGTATCCATCATCCACGCCATGATTTGTTCATTCGTGCCCATGTCGGGAGCGGGAATGTCCACCTGCGGGCCGATGATGGGAATGAGTTCCTGGGTGTAGCGGCGTGTGAGGCGCTCCAGTTCACCGCTCGAAAGAGAACGCGGATCACAGGCCACTCCGCCCTTGGCTCCGCCGTAAGGCAGGCCGACGAGCGAACATTTCCAACTCATCCACATGGCCAGCGCCGCCACCTCGCCAATGGTCACGTCGGGATGATAGCGGATGCCGCCCTTGGTGGGTCCCAGGGTCAGGTGATGTTGCACCCGATAGCCCATGTAGACCGAGGTGGTGCCGTCATCGCGATGGATGGGCACGGCAACGGAAAGAGCCCGTTTCGGCATTATCAGGCGATCACGCAAAGACTCCGGAATCTCCATGAAGTCGGCCACCAGATCGAACTGCTGGCATGCCATCCGGAACATCGGCGAATCGTACATGGTGGGGTGCATGAACTCATGAAAGAAGAAATGGGGCGTACGCCAAGCGATTCTTTGAGTTTATTTGTCCGCGAATGCTGGTTGCAAGAGTCGACATTCGGGTTCGAAATCGGTGCAGGTCTAACAAAACGCAATGTTATAATAACAACCAACGTGAATGAGGGACGTTGGGAATAACAAGAAGCAGCGGCACCTGACAGATGGGAATAACAGGAGACGTAGCGGAATGGCATTCGCTTAACGGCGACTCTTTTTATTATGGATTCGTTGATTTTCCATAATAAACAGCCCAACTAGAAGCGCCTTTGGGTCGATATAGCTTGACAATTGCTTTCCAGGATGTACGGTGCGCGCTCCTTCTGCTGGAAATCACTTTCCGCAGGACGCGACCTAACAACCTGATATCGAATTGATTCGCCTAACCTTCCTCTGCCTCGCTGCGCTGTGTGCTTCTTCTTTTGCGGGAGAAATTAAAAAACCCAAGACACTGCCAGCCGCAACGGCAGGCCAGGTCATTGAGGATGTCAAGACCACCGCGTACACTCATACGGAGAGTGATCACATTGAGTATGGCGCGCGTTCCGCCGTCGGCACAGGTCTGAAATATGGCAAGGTGCGCAGCGCCGCCGCTGATTGGTCCATCTACCCTGTTGGAACGGTGTTTCAGATCGAAGGAGATTCCAATCTGTATGTCGTCGATGACTACGGCTCCGCGCTTGTTGGCACGAAGACAATCGACCTTTATAAGCCATCCTCCAGCGCCAAGAATCAATGGGGCGCGCGCAAGGTTGATATTCGCATTGTCAAATGGGGTTCGTATGCCCGCAGCCTCGCGATCCTCAAGCCGCGGCAAGGCAAAGCCTCGCATGTGCGGGAGATGGTCGCCCGCCTGGTGGCTCATGCCGCCTAACAGAAAGTATTTTCCCTCCAAGACCATCCCCATGCGAGCGCAGCCCAAAGCTGCGCTCGCTCGGCGTACGGGGCAATGCGCGGGGAAGATCGTCGCCCCTGGCTGCGTTAATAGGGCGATGAAGCCGAATCTTGCATTTCAGGCGGGACCGTTCGCCTTGATTCTATGGGTGGTGGGTGCGGGCGCGGGAATAGGCGGCCCGCCCGCCGAGCCGATTGAAATCGGCGTACAGCCGCAGTTCGTGATCGATGATTACATCGTGGACAATCGATGGTCGTTGAAGCCGAAGAAGGAGGAAGTCATCCGCGCTTTTCATGCTCCCACGAAGGACCCGGCCAATCCGGTGATTCCGGACGGCGCCGGCTACGCCACGGCAGTGCGCGATGCCGACACCGGGAAGTTTCGCCTGTGGTATCAAACGCATCGCGCGGTGATGAAAGGCGGCGAGGAGGGCAATGCGTACGCGGTTGCCTATGCCGAATCGAATGACGGGGTGGAATGGACGCGGCCCAATGTAGGGCTTTACGAGTGGAAAGGCTCCAAAGAAAACAACATCGTGTGGCCGGGAATACGCGGGGCTCGCGCCAGTGGACCGCAGATCCTGCAACTGCCGGAGCGCGACCGGCACGGTTATCGTTACGTACTGACCTATCGAACGGGTGGCGCCAAGAAGGGCGAAAATGGCATCCGCCTCGTTGGTTCCGCTGACGGCATCCACTGGGATGAAAAGGGCGACATGTTGATTGCCGAGTTGCCTAGCGATACACTGAACAGTCTGGTGCACGATCCGATGCGTGGAGAATATGTCCTCTATGTCCGCCCCAAGGATCGCTACCTCATCGGCCAGGAAGGCTTTCTTGATTCCGGAGAATCGCGCCGAGTGGCCCGAATGGCGAGCCGGGAACTCTGGACGAAATGGCGCGGCTCACCCCAGACGATCTTGATTCCAGATGAACTGGATGTGGCGAAAGGGTTCAATCGCTTTTACGGCATGCACACACGCTGGCATGCCGGCATCTACTGGGGTTGCCTGTGGCCGTTCAAGCTCAACTCGGACATCGTTACGGAACTGGCCTGGAGTCGCGACGGCATTGAGTTCGAACGTCTGCCGACACGGCCGCGATTGTTGGAGTTAGGCGCTGAAGGCGCATGGGATGACGGCATGGTCTTTGGCAGTGCCGACTGGGTGGAAGTGGGAGATGAGTGGTGGTTCTTTTATGCGGGATCTGATGGTCCCCACGAAAGCCGCGACCGCAATACTGCCATCGGCATCGCCAAGGTGCGCAAGGAAGGGCTCATTTCGATGCGCGGGCCGCCGGGAGGCGGCGTGGTGTGCACCCGGCAATTGCGCTGGCCTGGAGGCAGGCTGGTGATCAATGCGGATGCGCATGAGGGCGAAGTGCAGGTCCGTGTCTCGGGAGACCGCCGCAAAGCTCTGCCGGGCTTTGACTATGCGGACGGCCAGCGTTTTACCGGTGACAACGTGGCACATGAGGTGACCTGGAAGGATCAGTCCATGGACTCATTGAAGGGCCAGGTGATTCGCCTGGAGTTCATGCTGAAGAATGCGGATCTTTATACCTTCCGCGCCGCGGCTGATTGAGTTGAATGTTGGCAGCCTAACAAAATGTTCAATTGGGGAAGGCATTCCTGATGGAGTTTGCCACCCTGTTCGCGGCATTCTCAAACTTTTGCTGGGCTGTTGGCGGCGGAGGCGGAGCCCGCCTTTGGGCACTGGTTCTGGACTTGGAGGGGGAAGGGGAGGGTTTCGGCTTTGTGGTCGCCTTTGAACTCGGACTCTTCTTAGTGGTAGCAGTGGCCTTTGGCGTTGTGGTGGCGATTGGACTGGCCCGGCGGATTTCCTCTTTTGCCGATTCTTTCGTCGTCGCGGCGGCGACAGTCTTGAGCGGGGCGATGCCGTCCTTGGCGCCGAGGGGTTCTTTTGCCGGTTCCGGTGGCGCTGGCACGACTTTTTCAACGGTGGCCACGGCGACCGTCACAGGATCGAGGGGTTTGATCTGCACTTTGCCGATGCCGGGAATCAGCCCATATCCGTACAAGGTGGATTTGCCGCCGGCCTTCGGCAGGCTGAAGTCGAAGACACTGACGCCGGTACGCCGCAGACCTTGGTAGAAGCGGCCGTCGCTCGCGCCGAAAACCACGTGTTTGCCGCTCTTCTTCAATTTGCCCAGGTAAATCATGACGTGAGTCACCGGGATCTTGCGCGGCGCTGAGCCATAGGTACCGGACCAGAACAGGAGGTCTCCGGGCTGAAGAGCAGAGAATTCAGGATCGGTCAAACTTTCCGCCGCGCTGATGCGATGCAGCAGCGTGCGGTCCTGTACCCAGGTACAGATTTGATCCGATTGCCGGGGAACCCCCTTCATGCCGAGGCCCTGAAGGAGGTGGACGATGGTGCCAGAACAGTCCATGCCACCATCGGAGGGGCTGGAGGAGCCAAAGGCGTAGGTGAGGTTCAGTTTGGTTAGATCCAGCGCATTGCGGATGAGCTGCTGGATCTGCGGCGCATAGTGTGAAAAATTCGCCAGTTGCTCCGGTTCGATCGTGCTGACAGCGGCCACGCGTTTGGCGCCCTTGGCATCGGGACCTTCATCGATGGACTCGTCGTCAGTCTCCGCCGACTCCTCCGCCGTGGCTGCGGGATTCGCTTTTTTGGCGGGCTCGCCTTGCCCGGCATTGGCTAAAGCCAGCAAGGGAAGCAGAATCAGCCAGCAAAGTTTCATAAATGTTAGAGTCTCCGCTATGTAATCGTGCGGAACCCTGACTTTAGCCCCTTTTGGGGGGCGATGTACCCAGGCACCTTTCATAATCCCGCATCCCCCATTTGGGGATCGTGGGTTGGTGCAAGGGCTTGAGAACCAGGTCTTTAGGGGGGCGCTTGCGTCCCCAAGACATCCCCATTTAGCGGGGCTGGAGCGTCCGGGAAGACAGTTTGCTCAGCATTTTAAGCCCGCGGCTAATGAGCGCACTGGATCCTTCCACGAGAGCAACAAGGGTCGATGCGGAGCCCATGTCCAGGAATTCGACTTCATGGCGGAGGTCTTCGGACTCTTTCTCGATGCAGCGGCAGAGGCGGCGGAGGTTGCGCACCCGCTTGGCCGGCGGCCGGGTTTCGGATTGGATGACCTCATCGAGATTTCGGCGCAGGGCGTGCTCCATGATTTCGACGTTGTGAAGGCGGCTGTGCAGCGCGGCATGGGCGGCGCCGCCGATGTGATCGATTTCCTCTTCGAGCCTGGGGAGGTCAGTTGTGGTGTTGGCGATGTGCCGTTCGAACCGCCTCGCCATATGGTGGGTATTCGTATTCATAGGTCAGATTCAAGGTTCTGAACCCGCAGCACCGGCAGAAGCAGGCGCTGCGCGCTCTGTGGCTTCCTTTCCTTTTTGGTTGAGACTATTAACGCCATCAGGCCGGGTGATCTTTCGGGCTCTGACCATGCCACCTTTTGGCGGAAGAGGGGGATTGATTAGACCTTTGCCCATCGAACCTCGTGAATCGACGATCCGGGATGGGTAACCGAATCCCTTTCATTGAGCACCGACCTATCATATTAAAGATTGTCTTGATTACAGATTATTTTTAAAACGCATCGTGAATTCCCAGAAATTGACCAGCTTTGCATGGATTCCTGCCATCATCCTTTTCGTTGTGGTGGTTTTTGCGTGGTTCCATGGAGCGCGGCGGGAGGAGAGCCAGGCGAAGGCAACGCCGAAGGCCGTGCGGGAACCCCAGCGAAGACTGCTGAGTGGCAAGCGGGAGCGGGTGTTGGAATTTGACCAACGGACACCGCGAGGCACCCCTGGGTCATTGCCGATTGAGCGCCAGACCGCCTTGGCGGGCTTGAATGCGGCAGTACCGGGAGTGAAGGTGGAATTTGAGGGTCTCAGCGGCTCGGCGAGCCAGGTACAGGCGGTGGGCAGGTTTCTGACGAAAGCGGTTCCGGGCGGCAAGGCAAGCCAAGTGGTGGCTGACTTTGTGGGGCAGCACCGTGCGCTGTTTGGAGTTGATGGCGGGACCCTGGCAAAGGCGCGCGTGACCCGTGAGGATGTGACGCCGCACAACGGGATGACGACGCTTGTCTGGCAACAGCAGGTGGATGGCATTCCGGTGTATGAGAGCGTGCTCAAGGCGAGTGTGACGAAGAATGGCGAACTCATCAATGTGGGGAGTCAATTTCTGAGCGAGCCGGAGCAAGCGACGGGACTGACCGCGGCGGCTCGCGCCGCGCTGGTGGCGGCACCGCCGGTGGACAGTTTGGCGGCTGTCGCCGCAGCGGCGGCAGCGGTGGGAGACCAAGTGGAGGCGAAGGCGGTGACGCAGCCGGAGGGGCCGGAACGGAAGCAGCGCTTCGAGGCGGCCGGATTGAGCGATACTCAAGGGAGCCTGGCATGGCTGCCGATGAGCGCGGACTCGTTGCGCCTCACCTGGGATGTGACGCTGGTCAGCCTCAAACAAAATGAGATGTTCCGCGTGCTGATCGATGCGCGGACAGGGGAGACGCTGTTGTTGCGATCTCTGACCAATGACATTAGCGACGCGAGTTTCCGGGTGTTTGCCCACGGGGCGGACCTGAAACCGCTGGACAGTCCGAAGCCATTCTCTCCGGGCCACAATACGCCCCTTTCCTCCCAACCTGCCGAAGTGGCGCGGACGCTGATCACGACGCAGGCGCTGGATACGACTGCGTCGCCGAACGGCTGGATCAATGACGGCGGCATGGAGACCCTCGGCAACAACGTGGACGCACATCTGGACTTGGACGCCAACAACATCGCCGATCTGCCGCGGCCGAATGGCGGGGCCGGGCGGAATTTCGACTTCAGCCTGGATTTGACACAGGCGCCGAGCACGTATCGGGATGCAGCGACGACGCAGTTGTTTTATTACTGCAACTGGGTGCATGACCGGCTGTACCAGGTGGGATTCACGGAGAGCTCGGGGAACTTCCAGACGAACAACTTCGGACGCGGCGGCAACGGCAATGATGCCGTGCTGGCGGATGCACAAGATGGCAGCGGCACGAACAATGCCAACTTTTCCACCCCCGCCGACGGTTCACCGGGGCGGATGCAGATGTATGTGTTCACGGGTCCGACGCCTGATATAGATGGTGACTTTGACGGTGAGATCGTGATCCATGAGTATGCTCACGGATTGAGCAACCGGTTGGTGGGCGGCGGGGTGGGGATGAGCGCTCTGCAATCGCGAGGAATGGGAGAGGGGTGGTCTGACTTTTACGGTCTGGCGCTTTTGAGTGAGCCCGCGGACGATGTGAATGCCTGCTATGCGGCGGGCGGGTATGCGACGCTCCTGTTTTCCGGTCTCCAGCAGAACTACTATTTCGGCATCCGCCGTTATCCGTATTCGACGGATCTGCTGAAGAACCCGCTGACGTTCAAGGACATTGACCCTACGCAAGCGAGTGCCCATGCCGGGGTCCCCAGCAGCAGTATTTTTGGTGCTCCGAATGGCAACCCTTCAGAGGTCCATAATCAAGGTGAAGTGTGGTGCG
>JAXMIV010000587.1:0-3986 GCA_034377045.1 Prosthecobacter sp.
CCGGGATTGAATTCGGTGTCGCTGGCACAACTGAACCAGCCGCCGCTCTCCCCATTGAGTTGCCGCCCTCCCTGGCACTTGCCGCTGACTGCGCTTGGGCTGTCATGAGCCGTAAAATCCCGTTCCTCAACGTAAACCGAATCGATCAAGTCGGTGCTCGAAGTGGCTTCGTTGCAGTTGTAATAGGCGTTGGGCAAGGGCAGGAGTTCCTCGCTGCTGGAAGAGTACGCCACGTATGAAGAGGAAGGCGGGAACGACGACTGGGACGATGGCTCCAGATCGCTGCTCATCGAGGAGAACGAGGGCGGCTCGTAGTCGCTGCTGGAAGAGGAGTGGGACTCCGATAAAGAGGAGTTAGACTCGGATGAATAAGAGGGGGGCTCCAATGAGGAGGAACTGGATTCCGATGAGGCGCTGGATTCCGATGACTGGGACTCCGAAGAAGAGGAGTTTGACTCCGAGGATGAGGAGGCCGGCTCCTCGCTGCTGCTGCTTGACGGCGGCTCGGCGGCCCGCTCCTCCACGCACTTCCACTGCTCGTTGTAGTAGTAGTGGCGCAGCTCCTCGGAACCCAGTTTTATGGTCCGGCGGTACAGGCCATCATAGGCATACAGGGCGATGGCGCTGCCGTCAGGCATCCGCACCGCCACCAGCCGGTTCCAGGCATCCCAGGCCAGTTCCTGCGGGCTGCCCCACTGTCCTTCCGCGTCTGGCGGGATTAGGATCGTATTGCCGGCCATGTCATGAGCAATCCCTTCGCAGCTGCCGTCGATCTGCGTGATCTGGTTGTCACGGTTGTTGACCCGGCTCTGGTCCAGTTGCGGCGTGCCGCTCTCGGCCACCTGCCACCGCCGCCAGTTGCCCGTCGGGTCATAGGTCCAGGCTTCATCATGGGCTGGCACGCCACCGATGGCCGTCAGGCCGATGTTCAATGTCCCCAAAGCTCCCGTCTTGACTTGATACAGCCCGTCATAGGTCCAGGCCTGATCCTGACCTCCCGATGTCGCCGCCAGGTTGCGCCGCCAGGTGCGATTGCTGGCCCGGTCATAGCCGTACTGGATGCGGTCGAGCACGCCGCTGTCGCCCGCCCCCTGCAGCCAGCGCATGTCCACCGTGCGCCCGAACCGGTCGTAGCCGTTGTAGGCGTCCCCAGCGTCGCCGTCCGGAGCGCCTGCCGGCTTGCGGTAGGACAGCCGCACCTCCGGCTGCGGATAAGCGATTTCGACACAACGGCCCAGGCCCATGTAGGTGTAACGGCAAGCCGGGTCCATTTCTTCGGCGATTTGTAAACCCTCCACCCGGCTCAATCGGTCGCCCGCCCCCTCGTCCGGTCCGTACAGCGAGTCCAGCACCCGCCCGTCCGGATAAGTCATGTACTGTCGCCGCGCCGAGTTGTGGTAGCCCGAGTAGTTCTGGTAGAGCACCGACGGGGTCTCCAAATCCACCGCCCCCGTGTGCGCTTGCCGGTCCGCACTCAGCAGGTTCATCGAGTCATACTCGAAGGCGACCTGATTGAGCACCGCTCCCACGCCCACCGTCGCGTTGTCGTAGCTGGTGACCCGCGTCCGCAGCAACCGCTTGGCACTGTAGCCGGTCTCGATCCGCCGTACGCCGCCATCGATGCCTGTGCCCAGCTCAGTCACCCGGTCCTGCGTCTGCCGCCCCAGCAGGTCAAAGTCGTAGGCATGCACCGTGCCGTTGGGGTCGCGCATTTCGATGACCTGCCCCTGCCGGTTGTAGCGATAGTCGATCCGCTGCGCCCCGTCGCCTACCTCGCCGCAGGCGAACACCACGTTGGAAGCGCTGGGGAAGAACTTCGTGCGTAGAAGATCGCTGCGCGCCACCTGTGAGTCTGCCAGAGTGGTGCCGTATTCAAAGCGGGTGACCTGATCGCCGGTCACATCGTTGACCAACGTCAGCCGCCACAGCCCGCCATCAGGAGCATAAGAATAGTCGGTGGTGCGATTGGCGTCTGGGTTGCCCGCCCCCGTGCCGGTGACGTAGTTCTCAATCAGCCGGATGCGGCGTCCCGCCGCGTCGTTCTGCCAGCGCGTCTCCACTCCCTCGGCGTCGATCGTGGCGTCCGCTTCCCCCGCATCCTTGTAGTGGGTCGTGCTCACCAGCACCGTGTCGCTGCGTGCTGGCGCGACCTCCGGCCGCGTCAGTTCCATTCCCCCGTTGGTGCCGTAGTCCGCCGTGGCCACCGGCCGCCCCACGCCATCAAACCAATTCGCCACGTAGCTGCGCCGCGCCTTCGGCTCCGGTCCTGCCGGCCCACGCAGTTCTCCGGTGCCTGCCGCATCGTCAAAGCGTTGCCACAAGGTGGTGAGTATCTGCTCGGAGGCTTCGTTCCAGGTGATCCGGCTCTGCTCCACCACGATCAAGTCATCGAGATCAGGTTCGTTGCCCGCATGCAAGGTCACCTCCCCGAGCCCTCCCTCGGAGTTGCCCTCAGATTGCCGAAGCTCAGAAAGAGAACCGGCAACGCAAGGGACCAGAAGCCAGCGCCTTCAGCGCGAAGATGACATTCCGGGCGGCGGGTCAGGCGAGGACTTCTGGGATGACTCCGGCGCTGTCGGCGTAGCGGTCGCGCGCGAGGCCGAGGGCGGTGGCTTGCGTGAGCCAGGGATTGGCCAGCGGGGTGCCTTCGGCGCACTGGAGATGGCGGCCGGTTTTGATCCGCCCGCCGCCGCTGCCAGCCACGACGATGGGCAACTGGTCGTATTGATGGGTGGAGCCGTCGCCCAAGCCGGAGCCGTAGGTGAACAGGGTGTTGTCGAGCAGGGTGCTGCCGCCGGCCTCGCGGATGCCTTCATCATCAATTCGCGATGGCATTAGTTCTTTGGCACGTGGGCGCGCCAGCCTGCTTTCAGAAGTGCGGCCATTTCGGCGACAGTGGCCTGGTTCGCCGGCTCAGAGGCGACGTTGACGTTTTCTCTCGGATCGTTCTGCTCGTCGTAGAGTTCGCCGCCGCCGCTCTCGCCCTTGGCGCTTGTCCACTCGGTGTAGCGCCAGCGGTCGGTGCGGATGGAGCGGCCCATGAAGCCTTCCTTGCCGCGGCGCAGATATTGACTGAACGCGGCGGTCTTCCACGGCTGGCCGGGCTTTTCAAGCAGCGGCGCGAAGCTTGTGCCTTCTAGGTTCTCAGGCAGCGCGAGACCGCAGAGCTGCGCGAGCGAGGGGTAAAGGTCCACCAACTCGACCAGCGCGCGCGTGCGCTGGCCGGCGGTCGCTTGTTTCGGCCTGCTGACGATCAGCGGCACGCGGGCGCCTAACTCAAAGGTGGTCATCTTCGTCCAATGGCCGTTTTCACCGAGGTGATACCCGTGATCTCCCCACAGGACGACGATGGTGTTTTCGCGCAGGCCGAGCCGATCGAGTTCGTCGAGCACGCGGCCGACCTGAGCGTCCGTGAAGCTGGTGCAGGCGCGATAACCGCGGATCAGGTTAAGCTCCATCTCGCGCATGAACTCTCCCTTCGCCGGCACGGTGCCGTAGCTGCGCAACTCATACGGGTCGTCAAAGGCTGGCTCCGGCGCACCTTTTGGACGAAACGCATTCGCCGCGAGTTGGATCGTCTCCGCCGGGTAAAGGTCCCAGTATTTCTGCGGGCACGTGTAGGGCAGGTGCGGCTTCACGAAGCCGACACCGAGGAAGAATGGCTTCTTTGCGGCCTTGAGCCGCTGCAGCGTCTCGATCGTCTTCACCGCGGTCTGGGCGTCGGGATAGGAATCATCCGGCTCATTCGCCGCTTCGAACGGCGGACCACGCATCAGCCTCGGTTGCTCCTTCTTCGGCAGCGCCTTGAGCTTCGCCACATAGTCCAGCGACTCCTTCGTGAACCAGCTCCGATACGGCGTGCCGTGATACCACGCCGGCTCGCTCCACGACTGCGGATCGTCGCCCGGTTCGCGTTCGCTGTGATGGAAAATCTTCCCGAGCGAAATGGAAGTGTAGCCGTTGTTTTTGAAGTGCTGCGGCAGCGT
>JAXMIV010000588.1:0-10480 GCA_034377045.1 Prosthecobacter sp.
AGCTCGTGGGCCGGATCAGGTTCGCCATGCGAAGGCGCGTGAGGACTCCCGCTTCGATCGCCCAGGCAAAGCAGTTCCGGGTGACGAGCAGCGCCGAAAACATCGACGCCACGATGCCGATGGTCAGCGTCACGGCGAAGCCGCGGACCGGACCGGTCGCCTGCCAGAACAGGATGATCGCCGTGATCAGCGTGGTCAGGTTCGAGTCGAGGATGGCGCTGAACGCCTTCTCGTAGGAGGCCTCCACCGCCGCGCGCAGCGATTGGCCCGCGGCCAGTTCCTCCCGCAAGCGTTCATAGATCAGCACGTTCGCATCCACCGCCATCCCGATCGTCAGGATGATCCCCGCGATGCCCGGCAGCGTCAGCACGAAGTGGAACATGGTCATCGCGCCAAAAAGCAGGATGAGATTGATGACCAGCGCGACATTCGCCACCACACCGGCAAAGCGGTAATAGACCAGGACAAAGAGAAACGTGAGCCCCAGCCCCAGCAGGCCCGAGTAAACACCGCTCTTGATCGAATCCGCCCCCAGGCTGGCCGACACGCTGCGCTCCTCCACGATCGACACCGGGTTCTGCAGCGGATTCTCCAGCACGCTCGCCAGTTCGCGCGCTTCTTTTTCGCTCATGTGCCCCCCGGCAATCTCCGCGCTTCCGCCGTAGATCGGCCCCTTCGACACGCCGGGCGCGGAGATGACTTTGCCATCCAGCACGATGGCCATGCGGGACTTCTCCTCGAAGACTTGTTTCGTCAGGTCGCCAAATTTCTGGCCGCCCTCGGCATCGAATTGCAGATGCACCCCCCAGCCCCGCGTATCGTAGAAAGCGCCCGCGCGCGTCACCCGATCGCCGAGGAGGGACGCTCTCTTGCTCACCACCAGCTTCTCCTCCGTCGTCACTCCTGCACGATGGACGCTCATCGATTCCAGGGAGTAGCCGATCGGCGGCACCGTAGTTCCCGCCTTGATCGCCGCCGCCAGGCGATCGCTCTCCACATGCACGAGCCGGAATTCGAGTCTGGCCACCCGCTGCAATTGGGCCCGCGCGTCCGCGATCTGCTCCGGGTTCAAGCCCGGGATTTGCACGAGGATGCGGTCCGTCCCCTGCGGCGTGATGATCGGTTCGCTGACGCCAAACTGGTCCACCCGCTTGCGAATGACCTCCACCGCTTGCTCCAGGGTCGCCGGTGAGATTTGCCGTTCACCATCGGGCAGGATGCGGATGAGAAACGACGTTCCGCCCTGCAAATCCAGGCCCAGGCGAATCTTGTCCGCGGGCGGATTGACTGCCTGGAGGCTGGCTACGACGAGCACCACGGTCAGAAGAGTGCCGAGGATGCGTTTGGTGCGGCTGCGGTGCGCGGCAAAATACCAGCCGAAGAGGATTAAAATGAAGATACCGAAAAAGAAGGTGAGGACAGGTGACATGAAAAAAGAGGGTGAAAGGACGAATGGAGAGAAAGCCCGGCGCACCCGATGGGACGACGGAGGGACGCGCTCCAGCGCGTTCCCTAACTTCAAGTGGTGAAAGCCGGCGCCGCGGAAGACGGCCCCGGAAGGACGCACTCCCGTGCGTCCCTATTAGATATTCTAGAGCGGTTATGCAAAAGTGAGGCGGCGTCTTCGGATGACGCCCTCCCTTCGACGTCATTCTTGAGCGAAGCGAAGAACCACTGGCATCTGCCTTTCTTCACCGACGCCCAGGGAAATTGGCGCGAATTTGAATAAACCGCTCTAAACCGCTGCCGGCGGCGCCCGCCCATGGACAACCCCACGTTGCCCGATAATCCAATGCCAGGCCCCGCGCTCCACGCAAACGACATAATGATCCTGCGCCCCACGCACGGTCCACGGCGCAGCGCCGCCGCCGCAAAGCGGAATCCCATCCGGAGCCAGCGCCTTGCGCGCCGCCGTCCTGATCTCCGCGCCTTCCGGAGCATCCGCTTGGGAAATCTGTTGCAGTCGCGGCCCGCCCGCCTCGTTCGCCGCCACCCGGCCGGCCCCCGGCAGATGGATCCCCACCAGCGCGAGGACGAAGAGCAGGTTCAACGGAACCTTTATCTTCCCGTCGAACAGGAACTGGATGAGCGAAGTCGGGGCCAAGGCCGCGCACCGTAAGCCAGCCAGCCTGCCCCGTCCAGTGCGGGCTGAACGCCGCGAGACGAACGAAAGCGATCAAACACGGGGAGCGAAGTGGCCCGATGGTTCTCTTCGAGCCTTTGCGTCTTCGAGAGCTCCCCGTTTTCTTTTCTGTGCGTCTCTGCAGTGCTAACCTTAAAATTCGTTGTCGTTTGAGTAGATTTCTCAAGCGGCCAAAGCGGTGAGTTTATCGACGTCAGCACGGCGTGCGGAGAGGAGGGCGGTGATGGTGGTGCGGCCCTTTTCGGTGACGACGTAGCGGTGGGTGTGGGAGACCTTGGCGATGAGTCCGTGGGCTCGCAGGAGGACCAACTGACGGGTGACGGCGCTGGCCCGTCGGTGCGTGATCTGGGCGGTGGTCTTGTGGGGGTAGAGGCGCATGCGGAGGTCGCGATTGCGGAAGCCGTTGAGGGCGAACTGTCCTTGATTGATGATTTCCAAGAGCGCCCCGTCTCGTTCTCCAAGCGGATTGAGGGCACGATACCGGCGACCGGCGCGGCGCACTGGCCGGCAGACCGATTGCGCCCACTCAAAAAGGGGGATCGTTCCGCTGACCGCTGCCAGCGCGTCGAGGTA
Source organism: Prosthecobacter sp. (assembly GCA_034377045.1). Lineage (GTDB taxonomy): Bacteria > Verrucomicrobiota > Verrucomicrobiia > Verrucomicrobiales > Verrucomicrobiaceae > Prosthecobacter. The sequence goes on from JAXMIV010000588.1 coordinate 2,717, forward strand.
GCGATGGTTGGCGGCTTGGGAGATTTTCGCGCGGCGTGGCAGATCGCACACGTTGCGGCGGAGCATTCGCCAGCTCTTCTCGGCTTCGGGTTGGTTTTCCGGCCGGCGATAGACCTTAAACACCTCGGGATGATTGATCGTCGTCTCGACCCGCAAGACGCTGCCGTGTTTGTCGTAGAACTTGATCGAGTTGCCTTCGGCCTGATGTTTGACCCGGATGCCTTCGGGCCGGTGCTTGAGATCACTGATAATTTCGCCTTGGAACTGCGGGCACACTCGGCCGGTCTTGGGCGTCACTTTGCGCCCGAGGAAGCGCATCACATCGGCCGAGCCAAAGCTGCGCACCGCGTGATGGACCAGACTCGGGTAAATCCGGGCCAGCGCCTCGGGCTTGGTAAAGAGCAAATCGCTGGCGTACTCCGTTTCCGCGGCACTCCAGTAATACTCCAGGTTCAGCGGTCGGCAGATCTCCGCCGCGGTGGGATGGGTTTGGCGCAGCAACCCCTTGAGTTCCCGGCGCCAATCGGTTTTGAGTTGTTCGTGGAGAAGTTCTTGCGCCCGCGCGACGTCCTCGACCCAGACGATGGCATTTTCCCGTTTGGCATAGGCGATCCCCGCCGCATCCAACTGGCGGCCCAACCAGTGCCGTCCGTTGAGACAGACGTCGACCTGGAACGGCAACCAACTCTGCAAGCGCAGGTTCATGAACCCAAAACGGGGATGCTCGAAGTAGAAGTAAAAATGCAGGCACTTGCGCACTTCCAGGCGGAACTCAAAACCAGGTTCCCGCTCCTTGCGCCGGATGCTGTAGGCCTGGCAGGGCTCGATACTCTTCAAAATCCCAATGAGACCTTCTTGGATCCCGTCCTGCTGGGCCACCTGGCGCGCGATGTCTTCTTTGCGCGCGCCCCCGGAACGCACGTAAATCAAAGGCCGGGCCAACTTTTTGGCCAAGGCCTCCGAAGCGGTCTTAAGCTTGTCGGTCAATTGCTCCACATGCTGCCCAAAGTCCCGAAATCTCACCCCCTGCACGCCCAAATAGGCCTCCATCACCGAGGGACAATAGAGAGACCGCAAAGTCCCGCGCATCCGGAGGCGATCAAATCCCTCTAAAAAACCGCTGATTTGCGGGGCATACTTTGCTATAAATCCTTTGGAGGTGTTGCTGTGGATTTCGCCGGATCGTGTGTTTGTTTTCATCGACTCCACTATCCGCCGCCACCAGCACCTCCGCTCCTTTTGATTGCGACTTCACGGATGAAATCCTTTTGGTTGCGGCTCTGCCGCGCTGGGTCTCTGCGTCTCTGCGCCTCTGCGTGAGACCCGCGTTCTTTCCGCGATGTTCGCGTGTCGAAAAACCGCAAAAACGTTTTCTCCCGCGGCTTGCTTTCGTTATTCGTCCCCCTCATGCCCGCCGAAGCCGAACTGCTCAAAGAGGTGCCGTTGTTTCAACTCCTCGACGACACGGAACGCGCGGCCCTCGCCGCGCAACTCGAGACCGTCCGCTTCTCCGCCGGTGAAGCGATCTTTAATGTGGGCGATCCCGGAGACGCCCTGCATGTCATCCAGTCCGGGGAGGTGGAGGTGTTTTTCCGCAACGACACCGGCGAGCGCATCGTTCTCGAGTCCGCCACCCGCGGCGATTTCTTCGGGGAACTTTCGCTCCTCGACCAAGGCGCACGCAGCGCCTCGGTCGTCGCCGTGCAGGACACCGAAACGCTCCGCCTCGATCGTGAATCCCTGGAGCGCTTTTTGCATGCCAATCCACTCGCCGCCCTCGATCTGCTCGCCGCCACGGGCCGCCGCTTGCGCGTCTCCGCCGAGCGCCTGCGCCACACCGCCACGCGCAACGCCAACGAAGAAATCAAAGACTGTCGCAGCCGCGTGCAGAAGGCGGCCGATTGGATCGCGGAGTTCGCTGGCAGCATCACCTTCCTTTTGTTGCATGTCGTTTGGTTCGGACTGTGGCTGGGCCTCAATACCTTCCACATCCCCGGCATCCCGCAGTTCGATCCGTTTCCCTTCGGCTTCCTCACCCTCACCGTTTCGCTCGAGGCCATCTTCCTCTCCGTCTTTGTCCTCCTCAGCCAGAATCGCCAGGCCGCCAAGGACCGGGTGCGCTCCGACGTGGAGTACGACGTGAATCTCAAGGCCGAGTTGGAGATCTGTCATCTTCACGACAAGGTAGATCGCCTCAACGTCGAAGTGCTCTCCCGGCTGGACAAGCTCCAGCGCTCCTTGCCGCCTCACGCGCCCGCCCCGCCACCCGTCGGCCCGGCTCTCTAGGACGCCAGATTTTATGCCGCACGACGTTCCGCTCATCGCCACCATTACCATCGGGTTTGTCCTCGCCTTCCTTTTCGGACTGGTCGCCAACCGCCTGTGCCTCCCGCCCCTGGTCGGTTACCTCCTCGCCGGAGTCGCCATCGGACCGTTCACTCCGGGCTTCGTGGCCGATGCCGCCCTCGCCGGACAACTCGCCGAGATCGGCGTGATCCTGCTGATGTTCGGCGTCGGCCTGCACTTTTCCCTCGCCGATCTCATGGCCGTCCGGCGCATCGCCATACCAGGCGCCATCGGGCAGATCGTCCTCGCCACCCTCATCGGGGTCGCCATGGTCCACTTGTGGGGCTGGAGCCTCGGCGCCGGCCTGGTCATGGGCCTCAGCCTTTCCGTGGCCAGCACCGTCGTGCTCCTCAAGGCCATGGAAGAACGCAATTCCGTCTCCACGCCCAATGGGCGCATCGCCATCGGCTGGTTGATCGTCGAAGACCTCGCCATGGTGCTCGCCCTCGTGCTGCTCCCCGTGCTCGCGGAAGTGCTCGGCGGCCACACCGGGCCCGAGCCCCATGGCGCGGGCGACCGCGGCCTCGTGGTCACGCTGGCCATCACCCTCGCCAAGGTGTCGGCCTTCGTCGCGCTCGTTCTCCTCGTCGGCCCCCGTGTCCTGCCCTGGCTCCTGCACCGCGTGGCCCGCACCGGATCACGCGAGCTTTTCACCCTCAGCATCCTCGCCGTCGCCATGGGCATCGCTTTTGGCTCCGCGCACTTCTTCGGCGTCTCCTTCGCGCTCGGCGCCTTCTTCGCCGGCATGGTCCTGCACGAGTCCGATCTTTCTCACAAAGCCGCCGCCAATTCGCTCCCCCTCCAGGACGCTTTCGCCGTCCTCTTCTTCGTTTCCGTCGGCATGCTCTTCGATCCTTCCATCGTCGTCCGCCAGCCGGTCATGGTCGCGTCCGTGCTGCTGCTCATTGTCGTCGGCAAATCCCTCATCGCCCTGGGCATCGTTCTGCTCCTCCGTTATCCGATGAGCACCGCCCTCACCGTCTCCGCCTCCCTGGCCCAGATCGGCGAATTCTCCTTCATCCTCGCCGGCCTCGGCATCAGCTACGGACTGCTCCCCCAGGAGGGCCTTAGCCTCATCCTCGCCGGCGCCATCCTCTCCATCACCCTCAATCCCCTGGTCTTCGCCCTCACCGACCGCGCCTGCTCCGCCATCCGCGCCCGGGCAAAACTCAAGAAGCTCTGCGAAGCCTTCGGCGAAAAACAATTCGCCGCCTTGCAAGCCGAGCTCGACGCCGCCCGCGAGAAGGCCGAGCAGAAAGCCGCCGCCCACAAAACCTTCAGCCCCGAGGAACTCGTCAGCCGTTTCCCCCTCTTCGCCGGCATGACCCCCGAGCAGCGCGAACTCCTCATCCTCCATTTCCACCCGCACACCGCGCAGCCCGGCGAGCGCCTCATCCGCACCGGCGACAAAGCCGACGCCGTCTATTTCATCTCCTCCGGCACCGTGGAAGTCTCCGTCGCCGGACGCCGGATCAAGCTCGGCGCCGGCGATTTCTTCGGCGAGATGGCCCTCATCAGCGGCCAGCCCCGCTCCGCCGACGTCACCGCCCTCGACTACGGAAAATTCCTCACCCTCAGCCAGCGCGACTTCCGCGATTTCCTGCGAAAGTTCCCCGCCATCCGCGACCAAATCTCCGTCCTCGCCACCCAACGCGAAGAAATGAACCGCCACCTCGCGCAAGACGAAGACCTCCAGCCCGCGTAAGCCGGAAGAAAGAACACGCGCGGTCCTCCTCACCACCGCCCAACAAGCGAGCGCCTATGGAGTGCTGTGACTTGTCACAGCTTTCAGTGGGCGGCGGAGCCGCATGGGTCGTCCACCTCTCCCTCTCGCCTCCACCCGCCACCCCCGCAGACCGTTTACTCCCACGACAACCTTTCCCGCCTCTCGTTTCCAAAGTGAGGCTCCGCCCCTCGTTCCCAAGCTCCAGCTTGGGCACGCGCCCGTCTGCGAGGCTCCAGCCTCGGGTGAGGTGGCGGGGACGAGGCCGGAGCCTCGCAGACATCGGCATTACCAAGCGGGAGCTTGGTAGCGAGGCAATCAACAAGAACCTCACCGCTGCCCCGAGCCATCCAGAAGATGGGCTCGCAAGAAAAGGATCTGCGCCAAAAACTGAAAGTCCGCATTCCGCTTCTTCGCAAACCCATGCCCCTCATCCGTGGCCATGAGATACCAGCATGTGCCCCCGCGAGCGCGCAACGCCTTTACCATCTGCTCCGCCTCGGTCACTGGCACCCGCGGATCATTCTTCCCCTGCACGACAAACAGCGGCCGCTTGATCTTCTCCACATGGTTCAGCGGTGAAATCTTCGCCAAAAACTCCGCCATCGCCGGCTCCCGTTCATCCCCATATTCCACACGGCGCAAGTCCCGCCGATAATCCTGCGTGTTCTTCAGGAACGTCACGAAATTGGAAATCCCCACCACATCGATCCCGCAGCGCAGCCGGTCGCTGAAATGCGTGAGACAGGCCAGCACCATATACCCGCCGTAGCTCCCGCCCATCACCCCCACGCGCGCCGCATCGAGATCGGCTTGCTGGCCGATCCAATCCAGCAGCGCGCCGATATCCCGCACCGAGTCCTCGCGGTTGAATCCATTGTCCAGCGTCAGGAACGTCTTCCCGTAGCCCGATGACCCGCGCACATTCGGGTACACCAGCACGCATCCGAGTTCATCCAGGTAGTAGTTGCTGCGCCCGAGAAAATCCGGCCGCGACTGCCCTTCCGGCCCGCCGTGGATATTGATCATCACCGGACGCCGCCCCGGAAATTTCCCCGCATCGGGCCGATACACAAACGCCGAGATCTCCCGCCCGTCGAAGCTCGGGAACTTCACCAACGTCGGCTCGGAAAACTGGCTCGCATCCAGCCCACCCGTCTCGCTCTCCGTCCAGCGCGTCACTGTGCCCGTCGTCACATCCAGCGAAAACGCGTCGCGCGGAGACCGCGCCGCATCGAGCGTAAAACCCAGGTCCCTCCCGTTCTCATGCCACTCCAGCCCACCCGGCGCGCCGAGCGGCAGCTTCGGCTGCGGCAGTTCCTGCCCTGAGGTCATGTCGATCAACCGGAGGATCCCCGCGCCGTCTTCATTCGTCAGCACCGCCATCGTCTTCCCGTCCGGCGAGAGCTCAAATTCCTCCACATCCCACGGCACATCCTTCGTCAGCACCCGCCGCACGCCGCTGGCCAGATCGATCTGCGCGAGTTGGGCAAACTCCGAGCCGACATCGCTCGCCACAAAAAACGTGCGGCCGGCCCGCCCAAACTTCGCCCCATAGTGCACCGCCTTCTCCGCACCCTGCGGCGTCAGCGCTTTCACCTCGCCCGTGGTCACATCCAGCAGAAACACCGAACTCTCGCCCGCCGACACATACTGCGAGATGAGCAGCTTCGTCTCATCCTCCGACCAATCGCTCACGCTCCACCCGCCCCCTTCGCGCTGCAGGATCATCCGGTCCGACTTGGGATCGCTCGGGTCCATCGCATAAATATCCGTGTCCTTCCCCGTGCGCCGCGTCGAGGTATAGGCAAACTGCCGCCCGCTCCGCGCCCAGCGCGGACTGCTATTGCGCGACTTCCCATCCGTCAGCAGCGTCACCCGCCCATCCGCCACATCGAAGCGGAAGAGCTGGTAAAACTCCCCGCCCCCCGTGTCCTGGCTGAAGACAATACACTCGCCCGTCTTCGGCCGAAACGAACCCCCGCCCACCGGCTCCGGACGAAACGTCATCTGCCGCCGCGCCCCGCCCGGCATCGCCACGAGGTGCAGTTGCGCGGACTCGGCAAACCGCGTGCTGATCAGCATCTCCCGCCGCTGCGGATGCCACCCATTAAACCGCGCCGCCCGAAACTCCAGATAGCGCCCGACATCCTCCCGCAACGCCTCTGGAATCGCCGGCACCCCATCCGCCACCAAATTGGAAGGCACCTCCGCAAAGGCCGATACGGTCAGGGAGAACAGCAGGAGGAGCAGCAAACAAACACGCATCCCCGCACCCTACCGCCCCCCGCCGCAGCAGGGAATGCTTCATTCCAGTGTGCCAACTCAACTGAGTCCCATGCGAGGGAATTTACTCCGGCGAGACGGGTGGGGGATGTGGCGCAGTTTAAGACAAAGCGTAGTCGCTGTAGCAGTGAAAGCGTCCCCCTCGTCGTCATTCTTGAGCGAAGCGAAGAACCTCTGACATCTGCATTTCTTCAACAGCGTTTTGATCGCAAACGGCTACGCAATCACTCACCGTGCGGTCACCCCCAGCTCCCATGCCCGGCCACCCCCCACAGCCCCTCCGCGTAAGCACCGTCCAAATGGAGTCCACCCCCATGGACAAGCCCGCAAACTTCGCCAGGATCCGCCACCTCACCACTCAAGCCGTCAGCGAAGGCGCCCAGGTCGTGATCTTCCCCGAGCTCTGCACCACCGGCTACTGGCACCTCCTCCATCTCACCGAGGCGGAACTCCGCGCCCTGGCCGAACCCGTCCCCGCCGGCCCTTCGTCGCAAATATTACGCGACCTCGCCCGCGAGCACGGCATCACGATCGGCGCCGGCCTCATCGAGATCGACGACCAGGGCCGCATGTTCAACACCTACGTCGTCGCCCTCCCCGGCGGCGAAAAAACCCAGCGCCACCGCAAGCTGCACTCCTTCGAAAGCGACTTTTTCTCCTCCGGCTCCGAGTTCACTGTCTTCGACACCCCCTACGGCTGGAAATTCGGCGTCCTGATTTGCTACGACTGCAACCTGGTGGAAAACGTCCGCATCACAAAGCTCATGGGCGCCCAACTCCTCCTCGCGCCCCACCAGACCGGCGGCTGTGATTACAAGGCCAACAAAAACATCATGGGCCTCATCGACCGGAAGCTCTGGGACAACCGCCACCTCGACCCGGCCGCCATCGAAGCTGAGTTCCGCGGACCAAAAGGCCGCGGCTGGCTCACCACCTGGCTGCCCGCGCGCGCCCACGACAACGGCCTCTTCGTGGCCTTCAGCAACGGCGTCGGCCCCGACGGCGACGAGATCCGCACCGGCAACGCCATGCTCCTCGACCCCTTCGGCCGCATCCTCGCCGAAACGTGGAAAGCCGCCGACACCATCGTCACCGCCGACCTCGACCCCGCCCTCCTCCGAGGCACCCTCGGCGACATGTTCATCCGCACCCGCCGCCCCGAACTCTACCAACCGCTCCTGGAAGGAACGGCGAACCAGGAAGACGTCCGCAAAGTCCGCTTCGACCCCGAGTTTCATGGTTGAGGATCCTGCCGGAATCGACCGCCTGCTCACCCTCCCCATCCCGCATGCGGGATGACTGCCGGTAGCCGGGGCCTTTCAAGCCCCGGACCTCGTCCCACCCAATAATACGTCGCGGAGGGACGTTTGTGTCTGCACAGATGCGATCTTGTGCAGCGTCAGCTTGGA
>JAXMIV010000589.1:0-10327 GCA_034377045.1 Prosthecobacter sp.
GTGTACCGCATCAAGTTCCCCTGGGGCATGGATGCCAACGACTATGCCCGCAAGGTGACACCGGCGGCACAGTCGTTGCGGCTGTTGGTCAATGCGGCGCAGTGGCTGGGCGGTGCGGTTGCCGCCCCCTCTTTGCCCGAAGACTCCGTACACGTCGCGCCCGCGCCCTCTTCTTCTTTAGCTGCTTTGTTAGTTGCTGAGACGGCGGAAGAGGTGGCTAAAAAGGAGCCGAGGCTTCAAGGTGAAGCCGAGACAGACAGCGCGAAGCGATGCCCGCAGGGTGAGGAAGCCGTGGGGCGGCTGACGAATCAACAGGCTGTTTTGCCTGTTGCTCCTTGTCTGGTGCCGGTCGGAGACTTCCACACGTTCAGCTTGGAGGGCCGGGAATACCGTCTTGCTGGACTGGAGAAGAACGCGGGGGTTGAATCTTTGAAGCTGACTTTGCGCGTGCGTGTCGGCGAACGGTTGCACAGCGACCAGCTCGACTTGTGCCGGGACCAGGACCGGCGGCGGTTCATCGAGCGGACAGCGGAGGAATGCGGCCTAACAACAGAAATGGCAAAGCGCGACCTTGGCCGGTTGTTGCTGGCCTGCGAGCAGTGGCAGGAGGCGAGATTAAAAGCCCAGGCCGAACCCGCACAGGGGGCCGTTGCGGTCATGACTGCCGAGGAGGAGGCCGAGGCGCTGGCATTATTAAAAGCTCCGGACCTGCTGGAGAAGATCACGGCGGCTTTTGATGCCTGCGGGCTGGTGGGCGAGGACACCAACAAACTGGCGGCGTTCCTGGCCTGCACCTCGCGCAAGCTGAACCGGCCGCTCGCTGTCATCATCCAGAGCACCAGCGCGGCGGGAAAAAGCACGCTCATGGAGGCCGTTTTGCGGATGTTCCCCGAGGATGAGCGGGTCAAATACTCCGCCATGACCGGGCAGAGCCTGTACTATCTCGGCGAGGCGAAGCTGCAGCACAAGATCCTCGCCATCGTCGAGGAGGAAGGGGCGGAGAAGGCCAGCTATGCCTTGAAGCTGTTGCAGTCGGAAGGCGAGTTGACCATTGCCAGCACCGGCAAGGACCCGAATACCGGGCGCATGGTGACGCAGCAGTACCACGTCGAAGGGCCGGTCATGATCTTTTTAACCACCACGGCCATCGACATCGACGAGGAGCTCATGAACCGCTGCCTGGTCCTCTCCGTCGATGAATCCCCCGAGCAGACGGCGCGCATCCATGCCATGCAACGGGAGGCGCGGACGGTGGCGGGCATCGTGCGGGCCGAACAGCGGCGGGACATTGAGCGGCTGATGCGCAACGCGCAGAAGCTGCTCAAGCCGTGGAAGATCGCCAACGACTACGCGCCGTATCTGACCTTTGCCAGCGACCGCACACGGACACGGCGCGACCATGAAAAGTACCTCTCATTGATTGATGTCATCGCGCTTTTGCACCAACACCAGCGCGAGCCGATCACGCGGGAGGTGAACGGGCGGCAAGTGGAGATGCTTCCAGTTAGGTTGTCCGACATCGCCACGGCCAACCGCCTTGCCCCTGAAATCCTGGGCCGTTGCCTGGACGAACTGCCACCGCAAACGCGCCGCCTGCTGGGTCATGTGCGCGAACTGGTGCAAGCGCGGATGGAGAGCACCAAGCAACCCCAAAGCCGTTGCCTCTTTAGCCGCCGGGAACTGCGCGAAGCCTGCGGCTGGAGTGAGTTCCAGGTCAGAACCCACATTGAGAAGCTCGAAGCCCTCGAATACATCGCCCGCCGCCAGGGACGGCAGGGAGTGGGTTGCCTGCATGAACTGCTGATGGAGTGCGCGGCCACCGAGGATCAATGGCACATCGGCCTGATCGATCCCGACCAACTCAGGCACAACTACGACGCCAGCTTCGTGCAAAATGAACCCTGCTTCGTGCAGAATGACACCCCCTTCGAGGGGACTTCGTGCGCCGGGACTCACGAAGCGGTGAAGCCCAAACGGCAAGGGAAAGCCGCTGCGTAAAGCACACTTCGAGCCTTCGCGCGTTCGCACATCTGGCACCTCCCGCTTTAACCCCCATCGTATCGTACTCATGCGCCCCAACGGCTACCAACGCGCCCGGCTGTTGCAATACCAGCAGCCAGGCCAGGGCAGGAAGGCGGAGCCCGACGGCCTCGACCGCAGCCAGGCCGATCACCTCGCCGTTTTGATGGACGCCTACCTGCTTGCTCTGGCCGTGAAGCATCAAAGCGCCCGCACCATCGAGACGCGAGGGCGTGCGCTGGTGGTGTTCGTGCGCTGGTGCCAGGAGCGCGACCTGCGCAAACCGCCGCAGATCACCCGGCCCATCTTGGAAAGCTACCAGCGGCACCTGTGGCGCTACCGCACCAAGCACGACAAACCGCTGGCCGTGGGAACGCAGATTGGAAGGCTGGCCGCCGTGCGCGGGTTGTTCCGCTGGTTGTGCCGGGAAGGCTGGCTCAATGCCGATCCTGCCGCGCATTTGGAAATGCCCAAAGAGGAACACCGACTGCCCGCCGACACATTGAGCGAAGGCGAAGTCAGCGTCATTTTGAGCGTGCCAAATGTCAGCGATCCTTTGGGCATCCGTGATCGTGCCATGCTGGAAATGCTGTACTCGACCGGCATCCGCCGCAGCGAACTGGCACGCCTGCAACTGCGCGGCCTGCACCGCGAACGCTGTACGCTGCATGTGCAGGGCAAAGGCGGCAAGGACCGCATCGTGCCGGTGGGCGTGCGGGCGTTGACCTGGCTCGACAAGTACCTCGACCAAGTGCGCCCGTTGTTGTCGATCCATGCCGACGAACAAACGCTGTTCCTTACCGGCTACGGGCGCGGCTTTAGCGCCAACTCATTGGGCAATCTGATCAAGCAAACCATCCGCAAAGCCCATCCTGGCCGCCCCGGAAACTGCCACCTGTTGCGCCACGCCTGCGCCACCCACATGCTGGAACACGGGGCCGACGTGCGCATCATCCAGCAGTTGCTTGGACACGCGAAGCTGGAGACGACGCAGATTTACACCGAAGTCTCGATCAAGCTGTTGCAAGACGTGCATGCGCGGACGCATCCGGCCAGCCGTTAAAACACCCTTTCCTTAGCCGCCGGTGGCTGCTAAAAGGAGGACCTGATGCGGTTGATCCTCCAGCTTTGCCTGTTGTTGCTCGTGCTTTTGAGCACGGAAAGCCGCGCCTGGGGCAAGATGGTTGCCGGTCAAAATATCGCGTCTGGGGGGTATGGGGTTGTTTACGTGGACTGCACCAGTTCCGATGCACCGCCAACGCTGATAAACGCAGGGGAAGCAGGGCCATGGGGTTACGAACTCGCGTCAGATGTGCGCGATGGCCCCAATGTCTATGCCTATGTGAAGCAGAATCCTTGGACGGCGTGGGATCCAGATGGGCTCGCGTGGAGAAATTGGATTGACCATATCGTTGATGGGTGCGCGATCATCGCGGGTGGGGGGAGCGGAAGTGACATCATCAAAGGTAATCCTGAACCCTTGCAGATTTTCGGAACCATTCCGACACGGACCGCTGCAGAACAGAAACAAGTTGCCGCCGCTGAGGATGGAATTCAAATAATCATTGAGCTCGCTGCAGGAAGGCCCGGAGCTGGAAATACGTCCTCACAGCGTATGTCGCGTGTGGAACCTGTAGCGTCAGGAAGAGGCACGCTCGAGAAATCGCAAGTTAAAGTGGAAATGGAAGCTCCGGCACCGCCGCCCACTGGCAGTAATAATCCGAATACACGAAAAGCGTCTCTACGGGGAACGGAACTGCATCAAGATCGTCCGGGGAATCTTCCTGATCAATTGCGACAGATGTATCCACAAACAAAGATGGAATTCACCCCTCAAGGTAAACCAGGTCAAGACGTGAAGGTTGTAGGGGGCGATCATCCGGCCACTTACCCGGGAAGTACTTGGCTTCCAAAGATCGACTATGCCGACTTCAAACCAGGAACTCCGAGCGGCAGGAGGACATTCGTTCAAGATCAAAACAACAAATGGAAACAACCAACGATGATGATTCCGTACGATCCCGGTTCTGGCGCAATCCAAGTTCCGTTTAGACCTCCACCGACAACGCCGTCACCTTCTTCCTCGGCGACGCAACCATAGCATGGACCCATTTCATTCAGTAAAAGGTGCACGAGTTACGTTTGCCAACGTTGGGTTATTGCTTCCTGCGCAGTGGGTAAATATAACTGATACGTTGCCAGAGGGAAGTCCGCCGACGCTTGCAGTTGAAACCGGCTTCGGTGCGTTGCAATTTAGCGTGGCAAATTATGTCTCGGGCGCTGATCCGACGATTGATGGCAAAGCTCTGGAACACTTGCTGTACCAATTTGAGGATAGCCACGACTTCAATCGTTCGGCGTCTCCAGTGACATGGGGAAACGGATCCGTTTTTGGTCTCTTTTGTGACTATCCACAGGACGATCAGTTCATTCGGGTGTGGTATTGTTCTGATGGCCGTAACACTGCTTTTGTTACCTATGTCGCGGACCCGCTAGCGAGCAGCGACTCGATACGCCAAGAACTAACCGAGGCTGATTCCATCGTGCGTTCGCTTCAATTTCATTGAATGAAATACGCATTGTCGCAACATCCCCGCACATTGAGCTTTGGATCAGGGCACAGGAAAGGGTCAGCACAGGAAAGGGTCAGGAGTCGATAGTTGACAGATGGCCTGGCGCCAATACCAATTCATTGATGGCAAAAACGTCCTTGGCATTGCAGGCTGGCCGTGACATTCTCTGCGTTGTGTTGGCAACGAAGACGGCTATGAACCTGGGCGGGTGGCTTTGGTTTCGGTGTTCAGCATGCAAATTGAGTTGATCACTTCATGAATCCGATACCTCCAATCTCCTCTTCATTCCCCACCCTGTGGAAGCTTTGCGGCTTGGTGCTGGTGATGGTGTGCTGGTATTTTCCGCATGCGGGTGGGGCGGCGGGGTTGGTGGTGCCGATGGGGGTGCTGGTGTTGCTGGCGGGACTGGAGGCGGCGCAGCGGGAAGGGATGAGAGTGAAGGTGGGTGAGTTGCATCCCATGCAAGTGATTCGGGGCATGGGTTCGATTTCGGTGGGGTGTTTTTATGTGCTGCTGGCGGGCTTGGTGATCGCGGGTCAGATCGCGACGGGTCCTGAAAGCGGAGGTATAACGAGCGGGACGCAGGTGATCGCTGGCGATGGCTGCGGCACCGGGGGCGGTTGCGGTGTCAGCGGCGGGTGCGGGTCGGGAAGTTGTGGAGCATCTACCGGCGGCGGGTGTGGTTGTGGGAAAAAGACTCTGACGGCAGCCAATGCGAGCAAAGCACCAGCGGCGCCGAGGTCGCTGCCGGAGCATGCGACGGCGCAGTTGGAGGCGCGGATGGCGGCGATGAAGCAGGGGACGATGAGCCCGAAGGCGCGGGTGTTGCCGCCGGCTCCTGTGCCTGCCGCTGATAAACCGGGCTTACAAAGCCCGGCTCCGGTTCCTGCGCTGAAGTGATTCGGGGGGGGCGCCTCAAAATCAATCAGTCACAACAAACCTTCTTGGTAGGCCGGCGTGACATCCTCTGCGCTGTGTTGGCAACGCAGAAGAAGGCCCTGAGTTTTAGCACAGATTTCAATCCGGATTCATACGGATGGCACGGATTGGGGAAGTCGAACGGTGAAGGCTCTGTGTGTGCGCCGAGGATGGCGCATGAACCTAAAGATGTGGTTAGGCCGACTGGGCTGCGTTTTTGTGAAGCCAGTTGGATTTTGCCGCTTACCGCTACGCGCTACGGGGTCACGGAGAGGGTGAGGGTGGCGCTGTCGGCGCTGCTGACGGCGTTGCTGACGACGACGTGGTAATCACCGCCGTCGGCTATGGCGATGTTGGTGATGGTGTAGGTGCTGCCGGTGGCGGTGGGGATGGCGGTGGTGCCTTTCCACCACTGATAGAGCGGGTCGCTGCCGGCGGTGACGGTGGCGGTGAAGGTGACGGAATTGCCCTCGCCCGCCTGAACGGGCCCGGAGGGATCCTGGGAGATGCCGACGCCGGAGATGGGGACGGCGACGGTGATCGCCAGGCCATTGCTGGCGAGGCCGGCGGGCGTGGCGTCGTTTTTCACGAGGACGTCGAAGGTGATGTCGCTGTCATCCGTGGTGGCGACCAAGTCGTAGGTGGAGTTCGTGGCGCCGGGGATGTCGGAACCATTGCGGCGCCATTGATAGGTGAGGCCGTTGCCTTGGGCGGTGACGGAGAAGGTCACGGTGCTGCCGACCGCGACGATGCCATTGGGGCTTCGGGTGGCCACGGCGTTTAAGACCATGTCGGTGATGGTGAGGTTCACTGCGGCGCTGGCGACGCCCGCGGGTGTGACTTCGTTGGTGACCAGGACGCTGTAGTCGCCGGTGTCGGCGACGGCCACGGGGTCAATGGTGTAGGTGACGGAGGTGGCGGTGGGGATGGCGACGCCGCCTTTGCTCCATTGGTATTGGAAAGTGCCGCCGCCCGCGGCAGAGGCGGTGAAGGTGACGGGTTGTCCGGCGGCGATGGGGGTATCGTTGGGGGAGCGGGAGGCGGTGACACTTGAGACAGGGTCGATCACGGTCAAGCTGACGGTGCCACTGTCGACGCCGGCTGGGTTGACGGGGCCGATCACTGTGACGCCATAAGACCCGTTGTGCTCGGCCGCGTTCGCTGAGGCGATGTCGTAGTGATCCAAGGTGGCGCCAGAGATCGGATTATTCGGGGCATCTTTAAACCACTGGTAGGTGAAGGGTCCGACGCCATTGGGGGTGGCGGTGAAGGTGACGGCCTGCCCGGTGGCTACGGTGGAGCCTGTCGGCGAGCGGGTGATGCCGATGCTGGTGATCGGATCATTGACGTTGAGGGTGAGGGGAGTGCTGGTGACCGAGGTGGAGCCGTTGCTGACGACGACGGTGTAGCTGCCCTGATTGGCCTCGGTGACCGTGGGGATGTTGAGGATGGCGCCGGTCTGGCCGGAGAGGTTGGCGCCGTCCCTGCGCCACTGGTAGGTCAGGGTGCCCTGGCCAGCCGCGACGACGGTGAAGCTGTAGGCGGTGCCCGGATTGACGGTGTCCGACAGGGGATCCGGGGTCACCGAAGTGATCGTGATATCCGTCGGTTTCAGTTCGACTTTGCCGGAGAGGATGGGCGAGTTGGCGGTGGTGGTGACCGGTGGTCCGGCGCTGCCGAGTTGGTTGAGCAGGAAGTAACCCGCCGCTTGCGGGTCTGATCCGGGGATCGCAGGGATGGCGACGTTGTCCGCGGTATCTTCGGCGGCAATGGCCGGTGTGATCGGGATGGTGGGAATCAGCAGGCCCTGGAAGGTCACGGTGCGCTTCGTGGTTCCGGGGGGATCCACCAGTTCAAAGCTGCCGGTGTAGAGGCCTGAAGCCGGGTTCAGGGACGCTTTCACTTTGGCGGGATTTTCGGCGGTGCCGGCGACGGGAGGCTGAATGACATTGTTGAGGGGAACCGTCACCGTCACATCGGGATTGATCGTGGCGGCAGCCAGGCCACCCTGGCTAAAGTCGATTTTGGCGTTGTTGCTCACCGCCGGCAATTCCATGATTCGCGTGTTGGTCAGCGGCGGTTGGACTGCGGTCGGTGCACGGTAGGTGCGGCCGAGCACATCCATATCCAACGCAAAGCCCGCCTTGTAGCTGCGTTCCGTGGCCGTCGTCTGGGCGTCTTTGATCCACCGGAAAGCGCCGGCCACTCGTAGTATGGACTGGCCGTTAGGGTTAAGATTCGTCGTCGCCAAGCTCGGTGTCCCAAGCATGGACCCCGTGTTCTTGTACAGCATTTGGTACATCATGAGTTGGCCGCGCGGGCCAATGATTGAACTCATGGTGACAGCGACGCCATCGGGGAGCTTCACGGTGGTGATCACGGACCCTCCGCCTGTGACGAGCATCGTCGCATAACCGGAGCCTTGCGGTACGGCCGCGTTGCCGACATCCGCCGCTTTCAGGTTGATGGCCATGTTGTAGTTGCCGGCGAAGAAGCTGGAAGGATTCCAGTTCGAGTGCCAAAACTGGCGGAATCCGATCAACTCAGAGACGGAAGTGCCATCGGTCACCTGACCGCTCAAATCACCGTCCGCTTCATCCACTGCGAAACTGAGCAGCACGGGCGTCTTGCCCTTGCGCGTCACGATGATCTGGGCCTGCGGCGCCAGAGCCCCTGGGAAATAGGTGAGCTTCCCGGCGATGGGATAGGTGTCGGCGCCCAGCACCAGCTTGCCGGTGTAGGTGCCGCTGTCGAGCGTGGTCAGATCCAGGCGGCCGCCCTTGTTGCCGTTCAGAGCGCTCGGCTCAACGGCCCCCAGGAAGGTGCCGACGCCATACTGCGACATGGGCAGGATATCGAGCGTCCCAACGGCGGTGTTGCTGTTGCCGACGACATTGGAGATGATCGTCGATACGAAATACCTGCCTGCCTTGATGGGGCGGCCGGTGATGCGGCCCGTTTTTGAATCGTAGGTTAGGCCGGGAGGCAGAGCGGCCAGGGAGAACTTGGTCGGTGTGTTGGTGAGGGAGGTGTCGTACGGCACAGTAAAGTCGTAGTTAAAGCCGACGACTCCAGTATCTGCCGTGTAGTTGGCAATCACGGGTCGCACCACCACCGCCAGCCTTTGAATTCCTGTCGTGACATCGCCGAGGCCGTCGAGCATCGTGGCCTGGCAGGTGTAGTCGGCACTATCACTGTAGGCGGTAGTTTTGAAGGTCAGCACGGGGCCGTTTGTGCCGGTCACACGGTCGTCATCAGCGCCCATGGTGATTCCGTTCTTCAGCCACTGATAGGTCAGGCCCGGGCCGGTCACCCCTGCTTTGAGGATTACTTTCGCTCCGGCCTTGATCGTCGTGACGACCGTCGCAGGATCCACGACATAGACATTGGCCGGGTTGCTGGTCACCTTTCCGGAAGGGTTGGTGGCACGTGCGGTGTAGACGCCGCCATCCGTCAGCTTGGCCGCGGGGATGTTGAGCTTGGTTTTGGTTTGCCCTGCCACCGTGGCGGTGCCACGCAGCCAGGCGATCGCCGGTGCCGGTGCGCCGGTGACCGCGACATCAAGCACCAGAGGCTGGCCCACATTCACCAAACGCGATAGCGGTGAGGTGGTGATGGCGGGCGCAGCTTTGAAGTCAAGCCGTGCGGCACTGCTGGTCAAAGTCGTCGTGGCATTCGTGACAAGGACATCATAGCTGCCCGTGTCGGCCGCCTGAACATTGTTGATCACCAGAGATTTGGTGGTGGCGCCGTCGATGGCGATGAAATCGCCATTCACATCCGCTTTGCGCCATTGGTAGGTCAACGCGGTACCGGTGGCAGTGACGGTGAAGGTGGCCTTGGCCCCCGCAACCACCGCCAGCGACATCGGCTGCTTGGTGATCACCGGTCCCTTGTAATTGGCCGTGACCGTTACCGTGAACGTTTGCTGAGTCGTTTGGCTATCCAGGTCCGTCGCCTTCACGGTGATGGTCGTCGTCCCAGCGGTGAGGCCGCGCAGTTGCAACTCGCCGCCAACGATGGTGGCCGAAGCCACATTCGGCGCCGTGTTCGTCAGGATGCTGTAGTTGAGCACCGCAATCTCCCGCGCTCTATCAATGAAGACGTTCTTGGTCACATCCATGTCCGCGGGTGCCGCGCCCGTCACGTCCATCGGCCAATCCGAAAAGCCGCCTGCGGAGCCGTCCACCAGGATCCGCTTGTCCAACGTCGCATCGTAGGTGGCGGTCGTGTTATTATCGATGTAGTTGCCGCGCGGCAGCGCCGCGATCGTCGACAAGACCGGATACACCGTCGCCAACGGCTGATTGAGATCCTCCGCGGGTGTGACCACGCGGCCAAAGGCGGTGAACCCGCCATTCTGATGGTCCAGGCTATTCAGATCGGTGGTATTGTTGTCCTCCAGGTTGAGGAAGAAATCATGGGTCGCGCTATTCGGGTTGTTGCCGAGCTTTGCCGCCGATATCGTGCCGGTGACGTTGGAAATGCCCGGCTCATTGATGGGCGAAGTCCGGGGCGTGACGGCGGAGTAGCTTTTCGGCGTGGCGACCGGTTTGAAGGCGCCTCCCTGGATGACAAAGCCGGGAATGGAGCGGTGGAAAACCACACCGTCATAGTCGCCGGCGTTCACGTAGGCGAGGAAGTTGGCGACCGCCTGGGGCGCCAGGCTTGGGTACAAAAGAATATCAATGTTGCCTTTGCTGGTTTCGAAGCGCACCGCCTTTTCCGATTCTGGATCGGAGAATTTGGCGGCAAGCGGGATCGTGAAGGTGGCATTGGGCGCGATCGTGGTATCGGCGATTGCTTGTGACGTTGGG
>JAXMIV010000590.1:0-2970 GCA_034377045.1 Prosthecobacter sp.
TCCACCCCAAGCGGATAGACTCTGCGTGGCACGGGATGATAAGAAAATCTTCCGACGGGAGTGTCGAATAGTTTGTGCCGCTTGGTCGTCGCACAGGTAATCTCATTGACCCGTTCGGGAATCAATCCATGGATTTCCAACGCCTTCTCGAAGCTCACATAGGAGGGGCCGAAAACGGTCCCCGATAGGACCAGCGGATCGACCTCCCGAATCGCGATGGACGGCCCAGGGACGTACAGGCCCTTCTTGACGCGCACGATCTCCTTTTGCGCCAACATCCGGGTGATCTTGTCGCGTGCCGAGGCATACCCCTTGAGCCGATCGATAAGCAGAAGATAATCGAATGGCTGATCACGTGGGACGATGGTTGATGCGGTTATTTTCACCAGTATGTCGTATATTTTACGACATACTGGCAAATTCGCAAGGTTTTTGCGGTTCCACGACCCCACGGCGGGTGGAGACACACCACCGGAGGGCACGCCGCCGCAAACTCGTCCTTAGTTTCGAGCCTCCCTTCTCAGAAGCCCGGTGCGGCCAAACCTTCGCGGATGCGTTGCGAGAAATGGATGTCCCCGTCTGCCTTCCTAGCCTTGGCCGTGATGGAGGAACGCGCACGCATCTGATCAAATGGCACGGACGTGTCCAGCAGGTGCCTTTCATACATCAATCCGTCCACATGCCCATTGAGCAGCAGGCGGATGTCAAAAGGCCCGCCGCGCCCCTGGTTGTGGGCATGGCGATCAATATTGACCGTGCAGTTATTGCTCAGCGGACTGTAAAACTCCGGGTGGCCGGCCAGACGGTTGATGGATTTCAGGTAGGAAAGAAACAGCGCGCGGGCCTGCTCTGGTGTCGCCCGTGTCCGGTATAGATAGACATCCTCATCCCGATAATTCGTGCGCACTCGGACGATGTCGCGTTCGTCACCAACGACGTAGATGAGTTCCGCCTGTTTGAAGCAGGTGGCGATCACCGAATAAGTTTCCCCCTTCTCCAACCGTGCCTCAATCGAGATGCAAACCGGAGGCGCATTGTCGAAAACGAAGCTCACAAACGTGTGGCCCACATCTCCATCGGCCTCCCAGTAGGAGATGAAAAAATCCACCGCCTGCAGGTGCGAGAGCTGTACCTCCCGCTCCTCGTACCTCACCGTAAAGTCAGACTTCGTCCGATAGTCAAAATGGCGGACCCCCGTGAGTTTCACGCGATCACCGTCCATGGAAACACCCGGCAAGACCGCCACTTCAGGCCGCCAATCGCGTGCGTTGGAGGGCTGGATGCTGGCCTGCCAGATGACCACCAAGGTCAACAAAAGCCCAAACAGCAACCAACCGCGTCGGCGCGGCATCCTCACCAGGCCGAGAACTCCAACCACCCCAAAAACACCCGCCAAAATCACGCGCAACCCGCCCCACGGCAAGTTCGACCAATAAATCGCCAGCATGCCCCAAACGAGCAGCGCTCCCCGCCCCAGATTCCCGAGCAGGATCAGCGTCCGAAAAGCCAGCCTGGACCAAAAGTTAGGCAACGAAGTTCTGGTTCCGAGAATGCTCACAGAAGATATTTTGATCGCGCTTGATGCCGGGCATGATGGATAGACTACTTGTATCGCACAACCAAGTCCTCTGGCGAGAATGTGTAAAATTCCCGAATCCTCTCAATGAGTTGGTCCCTCGAAGTAAGTTTGTCGGCGAGAACTTGGTGCCCACACCACTTTGACGCCAATATTTGGTGGCCTTGAGCGTTTAACCGCGCAACCATGCCGACCATTATGAAGCAGTTCGCTCTCCTCTGCACGCTCCTCCTTGCCTCTGCTGTTTTCGCTCAGCAGCCCAAAGCCGCGCCAAAGCCCTTCACGCTGCCTGCGGGCATCCGGATGGAGAAGAACATCTCCTACATTTCTGAGGGCGATGAGGCGCAGAAGCTGGATCTTTACCTGCCGGAGAAGGCCGCGGACAAACCTTTGCCGCTCATCGTGCATATCCATGGCGGCGGCTGGCGCGGGGGCAACAAGTTCCCGTGCCCGGTAACGGCGATGGTGCTGAAGGGCTATGCGGTGGCGAGCGTGGAATATCGCTTCAGTCAAAAGGCGGTTTTCCCCGCCCAGATTCAGGATTGTCAGGCGGCGATCCGCTGGCTGCGGGCGCACAGCGAGAAGTACAACTTCGATCCCTCGCATGTCGCAGTCGTGGGGGCTTCGGCCGGCGGGCATCTGTCGGCACTTGTGGGCACTTCGGGCGGCAAGAAGGCCTTCGCACCCATCGGTGGCAACGATGACCAACCGGACCATGTGCAGGCCGTATGCGACATTTACGGCCCGGCGGATTTCAGCACGGTGGTGCAACAGGCGGCAGAGGACAAAAATGTGAAGAACATCTTTCAGTTCAACACTCCCAGCGATCCCTACTCGGGTCTCATCGGCGCCAAGCTCGATGACAAAGCGAAGAGCGATCCGGTCAGCCCCGTGCATTACGTCAGCAAAGACAGTCCCCCATTCCTGATCCTGCACGGCACACACGACACGCTGGTGCCTTATGCGCAGAGCGAGCAGTTGGCCGCTGCGCTGAAGGAGAAAGGCGTCAAGGTGTGGCTGCAAACGCTCCCCGGTTCCGGCCACGGCGGTCCTGCTTTCGGCAAACCGGCGGTGGTGAAGCTCATGCAGAACTTCTTCGAGAAACACCTGAAAGGCGCGGAAGTGGAAATCAAGTTGGTGCCGGAAGCCGAGCTGGCGGTGGAGCCGGTGAAGGCGGGCAGGAAGTAGTCGACAGGGGGCGGAAGTTTCCGCTGTTCGGGCTGTCCAAATTGCGCGGTGAAGTGCTCTGGGTTCGATGCTTCATAGCATGCCGCAGAGCGGCATCTGGGTACGTTGTTCACGCTACAGCGTGAGGGCATTCCCAAACCTCACGCTGAAGCGTGAACAACGTACGCTCCAATCGCTCCGCGCCTCACCGCGACCGGAAGATATCG
>JAXMIV010000591.1:0-6371 GCA_034377045.1 Prosthecobacter sp.
CTTTGGCCTCGGAGGATTTCTTTCCCTTCGTCTCATTTGCCATGAGCCGTTGGGATAAATTCCGTATCTGTGGAGTGGCGCGGCTCATTTAGACCTCCAAGAAAGACACGCTTCCAGTCGATTTGGCGCGAGGGCGTGTACGCCGCATGCTTTCCCGCCCACCTGGAGAGAATCCGCTTCCTGAAGCGCCTCTTTGTCATCAAGCATCGGGTTGGCAGGATGCAACCGTTCCCGTGGCGGCACAAGTGCTTTTCCGCCCGGAACTTGGCTCTCCAGAGCCGAGCCGTTGGGTAAGTGAGAGCCTCAAGGGCGCGGCGCCCTCGCCTCTGGAGAGGCACGGTACTTTTCCCCGCCGTTTCGGAGGCCAAAACTCCGAATCCCGGCATTTTAGCTTGTCAGGTGGAAGACAGGTTCATAGCCTCGCCAACGTAATTGGAAATTCGCACTCAACCACTCCATGAAACTTCGACTGACCTTCCTTACCGCACTCGCCATCCTCGCGGGCACCGCCATTCATGCTCAGGACGCCAAGCCCGCCCAACCCGGCGGCAAACTCCCCGGCGATATCGCCGTCAGCCTCGTCAAGGTGGCTGATGACCTGGTCGACCCCATCAGCGTCGCCTGTCCGGATGACGGCAGCGGCCGCATCTTTGTCATGGAGCGCCCCGGCGTCATCCAGATCATCAAGGACGGCAAGAAACTGAAGAAACCCTTCCTCGACATCAAGGACAAGACCCTCAGTTCCTTCCTGGAGGAGGGTCTCTACAGCATGGCGTTTCATCCGAAGTTCAAGGAAAACGGCAAGTTCTACATCTGCTACGCCGACCTTTGGTTCAACGGCTCCTCGATGGTGGCCGAGTATCAGGTCTCCAAGTCCAATCCGGACAAGGCGGACATGGACAGCGTCCGCGTCCTCATGCAGATCGATTTTCCCTACTGCAACCACCACGGCGGCCAGATCGCCTTCGGTCCTGACGGTTATCTCTATGTCGGCGTCGGCGATGGCGGCTGGGAGGGCGATGTCGTCAATTCCGGCCAGGATCTGCATACGTGGTTAGGCAAGATGCTGCGCATCGACGTAAATCAGTCCACCACGGATCGCGGTTACGGCATTCCCAAGGACAATCCCTTCATCACCCCGCTGCAGCAGATGTCCCTCTTCGGCGTCAGCGAGGAAGCTTTCTCCAAGGTGCATCCGCGCGCAAAACCGGAAATCTGGGCCTACGGCCTGCGCAATCCCTGGACCTTCTCCTTTGACAGCAAGACCGGCGATCTTTACATCGCCGACATTGGTCAGAACCATTGGGAAGAAATCGATTTCCAACCCGCCTCAAGCAAAGGCGGCGAAAACTACGGCTGGAAGATCATGGGTGGCAGCCATCCTTTCCCCCTAATTCTCAAGAAGAACCCTGACGGCACCGAAACTCCGGTGGACCCGAAGAATGCTCCGAAATTCGGCGTCCTGCCCATCGCCGAGTACAGCCATGTGGACCAGGGCATCTGCGTCATTAACCTCGGCATCGCGCGCGGCAAGGCCTACCCTGAACTCGATGGCGTCTACTTCTGCGCCGACTGGGGCAGCGGCAAGGTCTGGGGCATGAAAAAGGATGCAGGCAAATGGCAGATGCAAGAAATGCTCGACATGGCTGACGGCTTCCGCCCGACCGGTTCCGGCATTGGTCCCGATGGCGCCATCTACATGACCCACGCCACCGCCAACTACGGCGGCCCGGTCGATCCCTACACCAGCGAACGCGGCGCCGTGTGGAAGATCGTCCCCACCAGCAAAGTCCCCAAAGGCGCCGCCACCGCGCCTCTGGCCAAGAAGTAGCATGCCTTTGGTTAGGCTGATTTGAGCCTTCGCGCGGAGCATTCCATGCAGGAATGCTCCGCGTTTTGGCGTATTCATTCCCTTGTTCTCCCTTTGCTCATGACCCGCACGCTCCTTCTCCTCTCCTTCGCCCTCTCAAGCACATTGACCCTGGCCCAGGCGCCCGCGGACCACAATCACGGCCTCGTCATTCCCGGTCTCAAGACCGAACTTTTCGCCGGCATCACCGAAGCGGATCTGCTTAAACTGGGCGACAAACCGAAGAGCGTTAAAATCTCTCTGGTCGCCACCTACAATGCTGCCAACTACGGCATGAATTTCAACGGTTACTCGCATGGCAAAGCCGTGCTCACCGTGCCGAAGGATTGGACGGTGGACGTCACCTTCATCAATCCCAGCCCCATTCCCCATAGCGCCATCATCATTGAAAAGGACGACACCAAAAAACTTCAGGTGGCCGAGCCTTACTTCACCGGCGGCGCCATCCCCAAACACCTGATCGGCCTGACCCTGGACAAGGCTACCTTCAGTTTCACCGCCGACGAAGCCGGCGAATACGCTCTCGCCTGTGGTTTCCCCGCGCACGCCGTCGCCGGACATTGGGTGGCCTTCAATGTCAGTGCCAACGCCAAGGCGCCGACGCTCCAGTTTGGCGACCAGCCCGCCAAGGAAGTCACAAAATAGGGGCCTTGCAGCCCTTCGTGGCACTGCCTGTGCGTGCGGGCGTGGCATGCTTTATGCCAGTAAGGCAGGTGTCTGGATCTCCGGACACCCACTCAATTCATCTCCTTCGGGTGCACCCCCTTGGTACTCTCCCGGCCCCGCAGGTTTTGCTGAAAAACCCCACGGAAAGGCCCCCCATGAAAACCAAGCTCTATTTGACCCTTGCAGTCGCCACACTGGCCGCCTTGCAACCTGCCCTCCTCCCAGGCCAAAACATTTCCCCCGCCGCCGGTTCAACGATCTCTCCCAATCAGGTCATGCCGGACGGTTTTATCATGATTGCTGGCAGAACCTATACGGTACGCAATGGCGTAGCCCTGCCTCTTGATCACGAAATGATCCTCCGCGTCACTCCCACCGGCGTCATCGGCTTCGATCAATTGCCCCGCACGATCACCAGCAATGCCATGTTGACCATGGACGGGCGCATCGTCGCCGCACCGGAGAGACTGGTCTTTCCGCCGGTGGTGCAGCAAGTAGTCACGATCGATACGCGGCTCCAGGATCGCGGCGTCTATGGCGCCAACCTCTCTGGCTTGTCCCCCGCCCGAAATCTAGCCAGCGCCGGCCCTCACCCCGTCATCGCCAAGAAGAAAAGCACCTCCGCCAAGCGATCGACCTCCAAGGATCGAACCGATTCTACCCCAGCCTTCTCCGATGCAGCGCTGCTGTTGCCTAACTACAAGTTCGCCGAAACCGCCACGGTCAGCCCGGTCATCGATGTCAACTCGACGATGCTGAGCGCCACCACGGTTCCTGCGACTCCCCTCACACCGGAGTCGAACAGCATCAGTTCCAGCCTCGGCGTCAGCGTCAATCCAACCGCTGAATTGAAGAAGCCAACGCTCCCCGAACCCCCAACTCCCCTTCCCGCCACCGTCCCGACCCCCTCCGTAACGCCTCCCACCAGCAAACCCACGCATTGAGGTTAGGGCTGTTTTAGCACATCAAGCACCGCCATCGTCATGGCCTCCACTCCCGTCACCAACGCCGGCTCCGCATCCGGTCGAAAGAACGGTGAGTGGAGGCTGGGCAGCGGTTGATCGAGCTTCGCGGCCTCGGCGACTTTTGCGGCAGGCGTGGCGCCTAACCAAAACATACAAATGGGTATCTTGTCCTCCGTCATGCCATAGCGGGAAAAGTCTTCGCCCCCCATCGTTGGTTTCCGCTCCCTGACACGTTCGGCGCCAAAGCGTCTCTCAAACACGGTCACCAAGCGTTTGGAAACGCCGTCATCATTCACCAGCACCGGCGTGTAGTTGTCGTTCTCCTTCACCTCCGGCAGCAGCGCCTCCGGCAGGCCCGCTGAAATCCCCTGCCCGCGAACAATACGTTTGATCGCCTCCAGCACCTGATAGCGCGTCTTCTCATCCACCGTGCGTATGGTGAGTTGCAAAGTCACTTGATCAGAAATGATGTTGTGTTTGGTGCCGCCGTGGATCGAGCCCACCGTCACCACCACCGGGTCCAGGGGGTGCACCTCCCGGCTGGCCACCGTCTGCAACGCCAGAACGATCTGCGCAGCCAGCACCACGGGATCCTTGGTCGCCTGCGGCTGCGCGCCGTGCCCGCCGACCCCGTGTACGATGATGTCGACGTTATCGACGCTGGCGGTCGCGCCCTTGTAGGTCATGCCCAACGAACCCGCCGGAATTTCCGCCGCGCAATGCAAGGCCAGGCACGCGTCAGGCTTCGGAAAGCGCGTGTAGAGGCCGTCCTTCAACATGGGCCCTGCGCCACCGCCGCGCTCTTCGGCCGGCTGGCCAATGAAGACCAGTGTTCCCTTCCACTGATCCTTGATGGCCAAAAGCGTCTTGGCCGCGCCCACCCAGCAGCTCATGTGCATGTCGTGGCCGCAGGCGTGCATGACACTCACGTCATTGCCCTCCTTGTCCTTCGTCTTCACCTTGCTGGCAAAGGGCAGCCCGGTCAGTTCCCGCACCGGCAGGGCATCCATATCGGTGCGCACCAGCACCGTCTTGCCAGGGCCGTTCTTGTAAACCGCCACCACGCCCCAGCCGCCGACCTTCTCCGTCACCTCGAATCCCACGGCGCGCATCTCCTCAGCCAGCCGCGCGCTGGTCTTTTCCTCCATGAAAGACAACTCCGGATTGGCATGAAGATGCCGATACAGTCCCAGCAGCCCCTCCTTTTCCCTTTCGATCTTTGCCGTTAGGGTCGACGCTTCTTGCGCAGCCACCATGCCAGTCAAAACCAACCACGATGCGAGAATTCGTTTCATTCCTGTCCATAACACCCCGGGAAAGACTTGTCTTTCGGGATGTACCTTGGCTCTCCAGAGCCGAGCCCGTTGGATGAATGAGTACCTCCGGGCAAAAATCCTCGCCTCTGGAGAGGCAAGGTACACAATACCCCATGCCTCGCCGCCGCACCGTCCTCCAGATCATCGTCGCCGCCACGCTTCCCGCATGGGCACGCGCGGCGGAGCATTTGCCGCAAAAGGTGACCTTCATCGGTCGAAAAAAATTCGATCAATTGGTGGCCATCGCCATCGCCGAAAAATGGCACGATCGACCGATCGGCGAACGCGTGACCCGCGCCGCCTTGGCCATGGCCGGCACGCCTTATGTCGGCTTCACCCTGGAGATTGACGACCACGTCGAATCCCCCTCCGCCAACTTCGCTGGCCAGGATTGCTGGACCTTCTTTGAGATCGCCCTCGGGTTCGGGCGCATGCTGGCTAAAAGACGCGACTCCTACACCCCCACCGATCTCCTGCGCGAAATCGAAAACACCCGCTATCGCGGCGGCATCTGCAATGGCAACTACCTCGACCGCATCCACTACCTGGATGGGTGGTTTCGCGATAACGACAAGCGCGGCAACGTTCGCGATCTCACCCGCAAACTCGGCCCCACCGTGCCCCTCGAAGGGCGGCGTATCGACGAAATGACCGTCTTGTGGCAGAGCTATCGTTACCTGAAACACAATCCCGGTCTGCGGCCCGGCATGGCGCGGATCGAAGCCGAACTGCAGCAACATCCGTTTCGCTTCATCCCCAAGGCTGAAGTCGCCGCCATCGAGCCTCAAATGCGCAGCGGCGACATCATCGGCATCGTCACCCACAAGCCGCATGTTTACTGCTCCCACGTCGGCCTCGCCGTTCGCACGGCGGACAACGTTTGTCATTTCATGCACGCCTCCCAAACGAAAAAGCGCGTCATCGTCGACTCCTCCGTCTCCGGTTACCTCGCCCAATTTCCCAGCCATGCCGGAATCGTAGTGGCGCGTCCCCTCGAACCATGACACACTCATGACCATGCTGCTAGCGGACCTCGATCTCGGCCAGATCATCATCATCGTCGTCGCTGTCGTGGTGGGATTTCTGCAATGGCTGTGGAAACTGATCAAGCAGGGTCAGGAAGAGCGCGCGCAGCGCCACGCCGTCCCCGAAGATCCCGAGGTCAAACGCCTGCGCGACGAAGCCTGGCGCCGCCAAGTCCAGCCCACTCCCAGCGCCACACCTCCGCCCCTCAGTGATCCCTGGGGCACCGTGCGTGAGGTGTTCGACAAGATGAAGGAAGAAATGCGCAAGGCACAGGAAGAGCAGACCCGCCCTTCGTTACCGCCGCCCTTGCCGAGACCCGTGACCGCCCCGCCAGTACCTGCCGCCCACCGCCCCGTGCGGGTGGAACTGTCCCCGCAAACCCAGCGTCCCGCCGTACTGCAGATTCAGCCGCCCGTTGCACCATCCTTGCCCGTCCTTCCCGTGCCGGCCACCTCCGTCGTCTACCGGAAACCTACCGCCGAATTCAGCGCCCTCCGCACCCTTCTGCTCCATCCCGCCTCGCTTCGC
>JAXMIV010000592.1:0-3748 GCA_034377045.1 Prosthecobacter sp.
TGAAGCCTTCGCTCAAGGCGAACATGCCGGCGACGGCGGCTCTCACCGGTTCGGCGGCCTGGGCCTGGGTCTGGCGATCTCCCGCATGTTGGTGCAGAGTCACGCAGGCCACATCGAAGCGAGCAGCAGAGGGCCGGAGCAGGGCTCCACCTTTACGATCTATCTCCCGCTGGCACCGCAGGTGCCGGAGACGCTGCCCATTCAATCGCTGAGCGACCGTCAGTCCGAAGCGCCACCCGCCTTCGCGGCCCCGGCTTCCATCCGCATTCTTTTGGTGGAGGATCACGAACCCACGCGAACCTCCCTGGCGCAGTTGCTGACCCGGCGCCATTATCAGGTGGTCGCCGCAGGCACTTCGGCCGAGGCGCTGGCTGCCGCGGCCAACGCCCCCTTCGATCTTCTGATCTCCGATCTTGGCCTGCCTGACGGAAACGGCTGTGATCTCATGATCGCCCTGTCACAGGCGCATCCCATCAAAGGGATCGCGCTGACCGGCTATGGCATGGAGAAGGACATCAGCCGCAGCGCGGAGGCCGGCTTCCAGGTGCACCTCACCAAACCCATCCGCATGCAGTCGCTGGAAAGCGCGATCGCGCAGGCGCTCGGGTCGGGAAAGTAGGGGTGCGGCATTCCTGCCTCGGTGTGGCGGAAATTTTTACTGCCTAGGCTCGGCGAGGGGTTGAGTTTCGTAAGTAGTATGGTCGACTATCGCTTTCGATCCGACTCGCTGAATTTGCTTTTCATGGATTAAAGAAAATGGCTCTCTTTGATCACCTCCCTCTTGCCGCATGCTAACCATTTACCTCCTGCCGTCACCCCACGACTCCGCGACACTCCGAATGATCACCGAGGCGGCGGCGCGGGCCTTCCCCGGCGTGCCGGTGCAGTCGCTTGCCAATGTGGATGAGGCCCTGCTGCGCGCTCCCAGGCACGGCACTGTCCTGCTGGTCCTGATGGAGCCAAACATGGCGGAAGTGAAGATGGCGGTGGAAGCAGTCAATGCCGAGGGGCTGCCGCGCTGGGCCTTTGTGATCCTCGGCGGTGAAGTGCAGCAGGGCGGCTCCGAGGTCGTGCCGCAGGAGGAATGGGCAGCGCCACTGCTGCGGCATGTGTTCCGGGCCACGGTGGACCAATATGAATTGGCTCGGGAAAATGCGCGATTTCGCGGGGATTTGCACACGGTGGGGCGCCGCATCAGCCATGACCTGCGCACGCCCTTGAGCGGCATCTTTACCACGGCGGAGCTTTTGAACGAGATTCTGACTGAGCATTCGCCTGAAGACGCCGGCTTGGTGACCCCTCTCTACGACTCCACGCAGGCGGTGTTGAAGCTGATCGACCGGGTCAGCTTCCTGGCCAAGGCCACGGTGGAGCCGAAACCCAAGGAGCCGGTGGCCATGGGGCCGGTGGTGTGGGCCGCGCGGCAGTCCGTCGAACGGTTGCTGATGAAAAAAGGCGCGCAGTTGACCGAAATGGAGGACTGGCCGCTCGTGCATGGTGTCACCTCGTGGCTCGAGGTGGTGTGGGCGAATCTGCTGGGCAACGCGGTCATGCATGGCGGGGCGTCTCCCCGCGTAGTGGCAGGCTGGACGGATCTGGGCACGGAGTACCAGTTTTGGGTTCGCGACGACGGCTCCGGCATCCCTGAGGCCAGGCGCGCCGCTTTGTTCCAGCCGTTTCACCGCCTGCATCAGAGCAACAGTTCGCACGGGCTGGGCCTCTCCATCGTCCAGCGGTTGGTGGATCTTCAGGGCGGAGGTTGTGGTTATGAGGCGGCCCCTGGCGGCGGCGCCAGTTTCTTCTTTACTCTGCCGCGCGAGTCTGATTCCGCAGCGGTTCCCGCATGATTACTGAAAGCCAGCCACGGCCGGAGTCACCGGCAGAGATCGACCGTGCGGCGCGCCAACGCGACGAGGAGGCGCGGCGCCAGCTCGCCGCCATCGTGGAGTCATCCGATGACGCGATCATCAGCAAGACCCTGGAGGGGCGCATCACCAGTTGGAATCTCGGCGCCGAACGAATGTTTGGTTATGCCGCGGAGGAAGCCATCGGCAAACCGATCACGCTGCTTATCCCGCCGGAGCGCCTTGACGAAGAGGCGACCATCATTGGACGCATCCGCCGTGGCGAACTGACGGAGCATTATGAGACCGTGCGCCTGCGCAAGGATGGCAGCCCGGTGCATGTCTCCGTCACCGTGTCGCCTTTGCGCGACCGTGACGGCAACATTGTCGGCGCCTCAAAAATCGCCAGGGACATCACCGAACGGATCCGCACGGAGGCGGAACTGCGGCAGCGATCGCAGATTCTGGAAGTGCTCAACAGTGTCAGCGGCACCCTGGTGGCGCAGCGTGATCTGGAAAAGATCATTCAAAGTGTCACGGATGCCAGCCGCGAGATCAGCGGCGCGGCCTTTGGCGCCTTCTTCTACAACGTCACCAACGAGCAGGGAGAAGCCTTCACCCTTCACACCTTGTCCGGTGCGCCCAAGGAAGACTTCGCCAAGTTTCCCACGCCACGCGACACGGCGCTGTTTGGTCCCGCCTTTCGTGGTGAAGGTGTCGTGCGCATTGGCGATGTGTTGAAGGACCCGAGGTATGGCCAAAACGCGCCCAATCAGGGCATGCTTGAGGATCATCCACCGGTGCGCAGTTACCTCGCCGTGCCGGTGGTCTCCAATTCGGGCAAGGTTCTCGGCGGCATGTTCTTTGGCCATCCGAAACCGTACGTTTTCACCGAAAGTTCCGAAGCCATCCTCGTCGCCTTGGCGGCACAGGCGGCCATCGCCATCGATAACGCCGACCTTTATTCCAGCCTGCAGCGCGAGCTCGTGCAGGTGAAGCGCGTGCGTAATGAACTGCGCGCCAGTGAAGGCCGCTGGCGGCAGCTTGCGGAGGCGATGCCGCACCTCGTCTGGACGGCCGGTCCGGATGGCAACTGGGACTTCGTCAGCCCGCAGTGGTGCGCCTACACCGGCCGTGGTGAAACGGAGCAACGCGACCTTGGTTGGACGGAAGTCATTCATCCGGAAGACCGTGCCGGCTTCGAAAGCGCCTGGAACGTGGCCGCTCACGCCCGCGGGATTCTCGATGTCGAAGTTCGCATTCTCCGCTCCGACGGCGTGTATCGCTGGTTCAAGACCCGCGCTGTCCCCGTCACCGACGAAGCCGGCAACATCCTCAAATGGTATGGCTCCAACACGGACATTGAGGACATCAAGCGCACCGATGTCGCCCTGCGTGAGAATGAATCGCGCCTCTCCGCGCTCTTTGCCCAGGCGGGGTCTGGCATTATTCAGACAGATCTCGAAGGCCGCATCGTCATGGTCAATGATGCGTATTGTGAGATCGTCGCGCGCAATCGTGAGGAGGTTTTGGGGATGCGGATTCATGACCTGACGCACCCGGAGGACCGGCTGCTGCATCAGGAGCCCTTTGACAACATGATGCGCGGCGGCCCCGCCTTCATCATCGAGAAACGCGACATGCGGCCTGACGGCACCGCGGTCTGGGTCCGCGACAGCGTCGTGGGAATCCGTGACAGCGAAGGCCACGTGACTGCCGGCCTAACCATCGCTCTAGACATCACCGACAGCCGTGAAGCGGAACTGGAACTCGAGCAGGCGCGCGACCGCGCCCTGGCCGCGGTGCGGGAAAAGGATGAGTTCCTTGCCCGCCTCTCCCATGAACTGCGCACGCCTCTCAGCCCCGTACTGCTGCTGGCCAGCGAAGGCGCGGCCAACTCTGGA
>JAXMIV010000593.1:0-4692 GCA_034377045.1 Prosthecobacter sp.
ATCACTGACTCCAGGATTCGCTTCCGCGTACGCGGCATAGTCCTGCTTTCGCGTTTCGTGGATGCACATGAGGATCTGCGTGTCCGGCACGGGCACCAACTTCATGCCGAGGGTGTTCGTCAGCGACGCATCTTTGGTTACGCCGGCAACAGCGGCAGGCGCGGGAGCGATGACGACGCGAAAGCCATAGTATCGGCGGCGGGCCTCCGGGGTCCAGTGGGCTCGGTCCGAGGCCAGCAGGAGGCCGCGTTCGCTGTCCCACCATGACGCGCCGCGCAATACCCGTCCTTTCTGTGTGGCATCGTACCAGTCCTCACACCATTCCCAGATGTTGCCGCTGAGATCGTGAAGACCGAGGCTGTTCGGCGCAAACGATGCCACCGGCGCCAACTCCACATGCCCGTCATGATAACCTGCAACGAGGCCCTTCTCCTTGAGGTAGTTGTACTTCCCAGCATCCACGCCCGGCTGCAATTCTTCACCGGCATAGTTTCCAGCATTGGCCGGCGGCGGCCAGTCGCTGCCCCACGGGAACACGTCCGGGAGCCTTTGATCCTTCTCAGCCGGCAATTTGGCAGCGTCTTCGCGCTCTCCGATTCCCATCGCACAGCTCCATTCGTGATCGGTCGGCAGGCGATAGTGCTCTTGGGCGCTCAGCTTGCCCGCCTTCCGCTCGCGCTCCGTGAGCCACTCGCAATAGGCTTGCGCATCGTCCCAACTCACGTTCTCCGCCGGATGTGCCGGTGTTTGCGTGGACCCCGTGCTTGCCCACTCGCTCACAGCTTCCTTTGCAAAGGTCTCATAGTCCTGCACCCGCGTCTCCCACACGCTGAAGAGCACGCGCTGCCCGTCCGTCGGCCCGCCGATGATCGGCACGGGCACGAATTGCATGCCGAGGCTATTGGTGAAGGGAGCGTCTTTGGTTAGGCTGGCGGATGCCGAATCGGCCAGCACGCAGCGAAAACCATAACCGCCGAAACGGCTCTCTGGCGGGTTGTGCCCACGCGCCGCCGACCGCAGATAGCTGCGGTCACTGACATCCCACGATGCTCCGCGCAAGACGCGCTGCTGTTGCTCGCCGCTGTACCAGTCCTCGCACCACTCCTGGACATTGCCCGCCAGGCCCAACAAACCGAACTGATTCACCAGATACGAATCCACGGGAGATGCCTCCAGGTGATCATCGCGATAGCCGGTTATCGTACCCTTGATCCACGAGAATTTGACGGAATTGATTTGGGCCAGCAACTCCTCCCCGGCGAGATTTCCCGCGCCCGTCACCGGCGGCCACTGGCTGCCCCACGGAAACATATTCTGGAGGAGCTGGCGCTTCTCCACCGGCGTCTTTCCAGCATCCTCGCGATCGCCAATTCCCACCGCGCAACTCCACTCGTGATCGCTGGGCAGGCGGTAGCCTTGCGCCGCGTCGATCTTTCCGGCCTTGCGTTCACGATCAGTCAGCCAGGCGCAGAACGCCTGCGCGTCATCCCAGGACAGATAACCGGCGGGATTTGTCGGCCTGTCCGCCCCCTGTCTCAACCATTCGCGTTTTGTTTCCTTGGCGAACAAATCATAATCCTGCACCCGCGTCTCCCACACGCTGAAGAGCACGCGCTTCCCGTCCGTCGGCCCGCCCACGATCGGCACCGGTACGAACTTCATGCCGAGAGTGTTGGTGAAACGTGCATCCTTTGGGGCGGCGGGGGGCCTTCCGCCCTGCGGCACCGGAACAGCGGCGGCGGCAGCTGGGTCGGGAGTTGGACCCGCCACGACAACACGAAACCCGCAGGGGGACGTGCGAGCCGCGGGCGTGTAGGCCCAGCGCATTGAGGAGAGCAGATTGACACGGCTGGGGTCCCACCATGACGCGCCCCGCAACAACCGTTCTTTCTGCGAGTGATCATGCCAGTCCTCACACCATTCCCACGCATTGCCACTGAGATCGTGCAGACCGAAGCGATCGGGCGCAAAGCTCCCCACAGGTGCCATCTCCACATGGTCGTCACGATAACCGGCGATCGGCCCGCCCCATGCCTTGAGGTAGTCCTTTTTGCCGGCAGCCACCGCTGGCTGCTGCTCTTCCCCGGCATAGTTCCCCGCTCCAGCCGGCGGCGGCCAGCCACTGCCCCAAGGATACACGTCGCTCAATTTAAAGCTCTTTTCTCCGGGCTTCTTCGCCGGGTCCTCACGCTCCCCGATCCCCACGGCACAGCTCCACTCGTGATCGCTCGGCAGACGATAGCGCTCGTTCGCGCCGAGGTTTCCCAGCTTCCGTTCGCGCTCCGTCAGCCAGACGCAGAAGGCCTGCGTGTCGTCCCAGCTCACAGCCACCGCGGGGTGGGTGGGCATTTGCGGAATGCCCGGGCCCGGCCACTCGCGCTTCGTCTCCTTGGCAAACGCGTCATAGTCCTGCACCCGCGTCTCCCACACGCTGAAGAGGACCCGCTGCCCATTCGTCGGTCCGCCGGTGATCGGCACCGGCACGAATTTCATGCCGAGGCTGTTCACGAAGGGTGATTCTTTGGTGGCTGTTGTGACTCTGGCCATGACCGGCACGATCGGCGCGGCCTTCACGGAGACGGGGGCCGGTTTGTCTAGAGGCAGGTAGGCGATGTCGCGCATCTCATCCCACTCGACGATGAAGCCGGTCGCGCGGCCAGAGTCCTTCGGCGATTCGGTCCAGCGCAGCCCACCCGGATTGCGCGTGATGGCGGCGGCGTAGGGTCCTGCGATGGGGCCCGCGGCAGTGGTGTAGTTGGGTTCGCCCTCGGCCCAGTCGGTGAACTTGAAAGGTTCGCCCGTCACCCATTGCCAGGGCTGATCAGCCGCGGCGGTGCTGCCACCTAACCAAATTTTCGGTGTGCTGACGGCGAGGTGGGACGCAAAGGCCTGGTGAATCCAGGCCATCTCTTCCTTGCTGGTGACTGTGGCCAGATGCCCGCCCATCGCCGCGGCCTTTGCCTTCGCTTGATCCCAGTCGATCGTGCCCGCTATGAATTGGTAGCGATGGCCGGCGAAGGTTTGGCTGGCGCCGGGAGAAGACGAGGCAACCGCAGCGGGCGCCGTGGTGGGCCGGCTGTCTGATTCCGGCTGCTTCAGCACAAAGAATGCCCCAATGCCGACCACTGCCGCCGAACCAACGATGCCCAAAAACATCGCCGTCTTCGATCGGCGAGGCGCGCCGACACGTTTGTCCGCTTCATTCTTAGCAAGGGCTGGCGGCAATGGCGGACTCGTGCGAAGAGGCGTGATCCGCGACATTTCGGTCTTCACCTCACTCACGGTGGCATAACGATCCTGCGGGTCAGACTGCATCGCGTGGGAGACGATGTTGTCCCATTGCGGATCCACCGGCGCGCGCTGCGAGGGCGGTTTCCACGCGCCGCGCGGCAGATGGCCAGTGATCATCTGGTAAATCATCACGCCCAGCGCGTAGATGTCCGCCCTGTGGTCGACCACCACACCGGTGCTGAACTGCTCCGGCGCGGCGTAGTCCGGCGTGCCCATGCCCGTGCCGGCTTGAGTATGAAAACTGCTCTCCACATCGAAACGCTTCGCCAGGCCGAAGTCCGCCATCTTCACCCGCCCATCGCGTGTGAGCATGACATTCGAAGGTTTGATGTCCCGGTGCACGATGCCATGATCATGCGCGAACTGCAGCGCATCACAGATCTGCGGCAGCAGCGTCAGCGCCATATCCTGCGTCATCTGTCCGGCGCGAATGACCTCCATCAAGTCCGCGCCGTCCACGAGCTCCATGACGATGTACAGGTAGTCGGGCCCGGCCTCGCCGTAGTCGATGACGTTGACGATGTTCGGGTGGTTCAGCCTGGCCATCGCCAGCGCCTCCCGGTGAAAGCGTGACTCGAAGTCATGATCCTTGCCCTGATCGCGCCGCATGATTTTGATGGCCACGTCGCGTTGCAGGCGCACCTGCGTGCCCTTGTACACCGCGCCCATGCCACCCTGGCCGAGAAAACCTGCCACCACATAATTGCCGTGCGGCAGCATCGCCGTCAGGTCTTCCGGCAGCGGCAGATCTTCCGGTGCACCGGGCGCCGTGGGGGCAACCGGCGCCACCACCCGTTGGGTGGTATCGGACTCGGGCTGCGGAGGATCCGGCATGAGCTAAGTTTTACCGGGTAAAGGCAGGCGGCGTCAAGCGGCATGCGTTGCTTCATGGCTTGAAACCAGCGCCGCCTTCTCTAACGTTGACCTGGCCACCGCTCAAACGCTTCCATTCTCCTGCTTCAATGACCTCCTACAGCGAAATCTTTGAAAACAACCGCCTGGTGGAATTGAATGTTCATGAGCAGTGCCTGAGCGTGATCAAAACAGCTTCCGTGCAGTTGTGCTACAAGCAGCAGGGTTTCCCCATCGTGCACGGCTGGGTCTTCGACATCAAGACCGGACGCCTCAAGGATCTGCACATCGACTTTGAGCAAAAGCTGCAGGACATTCAGAAGATCTACAATCTTACGGGGGAGTGAGCGCCATCAAGCGGCGAGCAGCTCTCGCACACGGCGCGTCAGCAGATCATCCGTCGTATCCGCCACATTCGCCATGCTCACTTCATAGCCGCCTTGCGGATAGGCTTCTTCAGTCGGCACATACCAGGGCGCGCAGTCGCCATACGCCGCGGTGGCGAGAAAGCGTTGCGGCACACCTTGCTGGAAACGCAGTTGATACTCC